>NZ_DGMV01000032.1:98016-98814 GCF_002388575.1 Marinimicrobium sp. UBA4509 | reverse complement strand
CGTGGGTGGAGGTGATGAGGGCGAGCCGTTCGGTCTTTTTCAGTTGCCGGACGGGGAATTCGTCCATATCCAGGCACTCGACGTCCAGCCCCTGGGCGCGGGCCTGTTCCGCCAGCTGTTCGGCCAGGGTTTCGGCGTTGCCGGTCTGAGAGCCGTACAGTATGGTCAGTGTGACGGCGGAACCGCTTGCGCCGGATGGTTCGCCGCCGGCGTGCAACGCAGCTCGGTAGCCGGCCAGATAGCCCTGGACCCAGTCCAGTTGCTGCTCGTTCAATTCCCGGAGTAGGGCGTCGATTTGCTGGCGCTGGGCGTTGTTCAAAGGTGAGGGTGGCAAGGGGGCGTTCATGCGAAGTCGGGCTCCAATGGGTTCCGTGATCCTGTGACTTTGATAGTGAGTCAGGCTAACAAAAACTCAAGGCAACGCCGCCGTTTTGCTTAGACGGATGTGTCCTAAGCAAAGAACCGGCGGTAGTAACAGGGGGATGTCAGTGGCGCTCTTTGTGCGCGATGTCGCCTTCTTTACCCCGCAGCATGTAACGCCAATAGAAAGGTGGCAGCAGATGTTTTTTGACCACCCAGTAAAAGCGCGACCGCTTGAACGGATTCAGGGGCAATGTGGGCGTTACGGTTCCACCGTAGGTGAATTCCGCGAGCATCACCTCGCCATAACCGGTGACCACCGGGCAGGAGGTATAGCCGTCGTAGCGGGCGCTCAGTGGTTCCTGATCCAGAAAGGCGAGCAGATTTTTGACCACAACGGGTGACTGCTTGCGTACGGCGGCCGCCGTTTTGGATGTT
>NZ_DGMV01000032.1:96690-97943 GCF_002388575.1 Marinimicrobium sp. UBA4509 | reverse complement strand
TCCGCCGTTTTGGATGTCGGCAGCGAGCTGGCGTCGCCTAAAGAAAACACCTCCGGGTAATCCGGGTTTTGCAAAGTGTGGGGGTCCGCGGTCAACCAACCGCCCTCATTGGCCATAACGCTTTCGCGTACAAACTGCGGCGCGCGTTGTGGCGGTGTTACATGCAGAACATCATAGGGCTCGTCGACTTCGTGGGTTTCGTCGTTCTGATCCGTCACTTTAAAGGTTGCGATGTGCTTTTCGCCATCCACCCGGATCAGATCGTGTTTAAGGTTGATGCCTATCCCGTAATCAATGGCCACGTTCTGCAGGTGCGGAACAAAGTCCGGCACGCTGAACAGGGCGCCCATGCCGCTGTAGAATTGTGCCTGTATCTGATGACTCTGCTGGCGTTTCTGCCATTGATGGGCCGCCAGGTAAGCGATTTTTTGCGGCGCGCCCGCACATTTGATGGGCGTGGACGGCTGGGTAAACAGGGCGCGGCCGGCCTTCAGGCCATCGATGCATTGCCAGGTGTAACGGGCGAGTGAAGGATCGTAATTGCTGCAGACACCCCCTTGTCCCAGTGCCTCAGGAAGACCTTCTATGGCCGACCAATTCAGCTCAATGCCGGGCGCGACCACCAATGCCCGATAGTGGATTTCATTACCATTATTCAGCACCACACGCTGTTGTTCCGGCTTCAGTTCGCTGACCGACTGGCGAATCCAGGTCGCGTTGTGGGGCAATGTGTGGGCTTGCGGCCGAGCGGTGTCCTCCAACGCGTAGGTGCCTCCACCGACCAACGTAAAGGCCGGTTGATAATAATGCGTGTCGCTTGGCTCGATCACTGCCACATCCAACGTCGAGCGCTGACGCAGCAGCGAGGCGGCGACGCTGGTGCCGGCGGCACCGCCGCCGATGATTACAATATCGTGGTGCCGGGGTTGGGTCATGGGTCAGCCTCCTGTCAGATCGAGCGGGAAGCTTATCAGTATTAAGATGTATTAAAAATATATCTTATTAGATGGATTGGTATTAAGCAAAGTGCTGAGCGATATAAGCCGTGCCACTCAGCTTTGAGGGGGGAGGGCGTCCCTGGTCCCTCGCATTGCAATCTCCCCCTTGCGCCACAAGCGCCACTCTCCGGCTTGGTAGATATCCCAGGTCTCATCGCTGGTAAGCGGCTCGGTGACGATCACACTGACGATGTCGTCGGGGGTGGTTTCGGATTCGAAATCCACCATCATGTCGGCGTCTTTCAGGCGGTTGTG
>NZ_DGMV01000032.1:93420-96655 GCF_002388575.1 Marinimicrobium sp. UBA4509 | reverse complement strand
CAGGCGGGCCGGGCCGAAGGGGGCCCGGCGGGTGATGCTGGCCATTTTGGTGGAGCAGTAGGTGAACAGCCAGTCGCCGTTGCTCAACAGCAGGTTGAAGACCCCCTGACGGGCGTAGCCTTCGGACAGACTCACCAGCCGCTGCACCACCTCGGCGGTCGGTGTGTGCCGGTCGCAATGCTGGCGCAAGTGGTTGAGCATGTCGCAGAACAGCGCCTCGCTGTCCGTCGTGCCCACCGGTTCGTAGAAACCGGGTTCGGGCGCGAAATCCGATATTTGGCCGTTGTGGGCAAACACCCAGTACCGGCCCCATAGCTCGCGGGTGAACGGGTGGGTATTGGCGAGGCAAATGTCCCCCACATTGGCCTGACGGATATGGCAGATGGCCACTTCGCTTTTGATCGGGTGGGTCTGCACCACTTCGGCGATACGGGAGGAGGCGCTGGCATCGGCGTCGTGGAAATTGCGCACCCCTTTGCCTTCGTAAAACGCCACGCCCCAGCCATCTTTGTGAGGCCCGGTCTCGCCGCCACGGCGGGTCAGGCCGGTAAAGCTGAAACACAGGTCGGTGGGGGTGTTGGCGCTCATGGCCAGGAGTTCGCACATAGTGATGAGGCTCTCGGGTTTCGGAGGTCTATCACCATTATACGCATCGAGGCGTCTTTCGCAGGTCTTGGGCGCGCCTTTCGATTTCTGGGGCGCGACTCGTTGAGCGCTATCCGTGGGTGATCTGCATCGGGACGCCGGAACGGTCGAATGCCAGCAAGTTATTGATCATCCCGTTGCGAATGGCGTGGATGACTTTTTCGATGGCGTCGTCTACCGCTTTGGGGGTGGGCAGCTTGTTGTCCGTGCCGGGCAGGGCGGCAACAAAAACCGCATCCCACGTATCGCTCGCCTGCTTGGCTTCTTCGACCAGGCTGGAGAAGTCTGCCAGTTCGTCGGGACGCTTGTCGATACCGGCCAGCGGCGCCAGATGGCCCCCGTGTCCGTCCTCAAAATCCCGCGCCTGCTGCTCGGTATAACCGGTGGGTAATTCTCGGCGCGCGAGAACCAGAATCAGCTTTTGTGGTTCCGGTTGAGAGCGGGCAATAGTGAGAAAGTCATCGAAGTGGTTCAGCTCAAAGGTGCTCATAGCGATGTGGCCATTGTTGTAAAAACGAGAGTTCTGCCCATTGTGCACACTTTCGGGGTGAACTGTGATTCCTCTAAAGGGGTAGACCCATGGGGGAATATCCCGAGGGCGGCCAGAGCAGTAGGCTAGAGGTCCCGGTTGGTATTCCCCTGGCAGCTGTGCCACCGGGACTCAAAGGCCTCTGGTGCAGGGAGTGCACCTTTTTTTGAGCCGATCGGAACGATCACGCCACCGTCCGGCTGATAAAGCGATAAGCGGGTGCGGGGATCAGCCGTTCGGGGTCCTGACTGTCGAGAAAATTTTTCAGTGCCAGCCCCAGCTCGGTATCACCCTCAATGGCCAGTTTGCGGCGAAAGAACAGTGTGTCGGGATCAACCTGGCCGGCCATGATTTGCAGCAGTGATCGGGTATCGGCTCGAAAGGTCACGTCGGGCGCCACAGGCTTGAGCGAAACCTGCAGCCGTTGGCCGAGTAGCGTTACCGAGAAGTCCAGATTGATATCGGGCACGGTGATCCGCGCCTGTCGACCGCGCAGAAAATCCAGTTCACCCCGGCGCAGAGCCTCTGAAAAAGTGTGGTTCAAACCGATGCCCAGCGTGTGTCGGCGAATGGTCTGGGGGATGAGCGGCTGGGCCACCTTGGCGCATTGAATGAGCCGGGGGAGTGTTGGGCGAAATACTGCTGAACGGGATTGCATGGTAGTCATAGTGGGGCACCTCCTGAGCGGGCATGCTAGCAAACCCGGGGGGCGTCGCCACTCGCCCAAAATAGGTACCGTTTTTAAACAGAGGTAAACGCCGATGGAATTACTTTGTCCCGCAGGAAGCCTGCCCGCGCTGAAAACCGCCCTGAAAGAGGGGGCCGATGCCGTCTATGTTGGCTTGCGCGGTGATACCAATGCCCGGCATTTTGCCGGTCTCAATCTCGACACCCTGGGGCTGCGCGATGCCGCCCGGGAAACCCACCGGCAGGGGCGGCGATTGCATGTGGCGATCAATACCTTTGCTCACCCGACACAATGGGACAGTTGGCAACAGGCAGTGGATGAGGCCGTCAAGGCCGGAGCGGACGTGTTGATCATCGCCGATATGGCGGTGTTGGCCTACGCGGCGGAACGCTACCCCGAGGTGGAGCGGCACCTGTCGGTGCAGGCCTCGGCCACCAATGCGGCGGCCATTGATTTTTACCAACAAGCCTATGGCGTCAGTCGCGTGGTGTTGCCGCGAGTGCTGTCCATGAAACAGGTGTCGGCACTGGCGCATACCGTGAGTACCGAGCTGGAGGTGTTCGCTTTTGGCAGTCTGTGCATTATGGCTGAGGGGCGCTGTTATCTCAGCTCCTACATGACCGGCGAGTCCCCCAACAACTCCGGCGCCTGCTCCCCCGCCAAGTTCGTCCGCTGGGAAGAGAAACGCGGCGTCCTGGAATCCCGCCTGAATGGCTACCTGATTGACCGCTTCGCCGGCGGCGAGAACGCCGGTTATCCCACCCTGTGCAAAGGTCGATTCGAGGTAGGCGGTGAGCGCTACCACGCCCTGGAGGAACCGACCAGCCTCAACACCCTGAGCCTGTTGCCCGAGCTGTACCGCGATGGCATCAAGGCGGTGAAGATCGAGGGTCGCCAGCGTAGTCCCGCCTATGTCGGCCAGGTTACCCGGGTGTGGCGTCAGGCCATCGACCGTCTTTTGGAAGATCCGACCCGCTATCAGGTACATCAGGACTGGGACCACACCCTGGCGGGACTGTCCGAAGGGCATCAGACCACCATCGGGGCCTATCACAGGAGTTGGCGCTAATGTTAAAACTGACCATCGGACCCATTCTGTATTACTGGCCCAGGGAGCAGGTGCAGCGTTTTTACACGTCGGTGGCCGAATCGGACGCCGATGCCGTCTACCTGGGCGAAACCGTGTGTCCCAAGCGGCGGGAGCTGAAGTTGGAGGACTATATGGCCCAGGCGCACCAGCTGCGTGAGGCCGGCAAAGAAGTGGTGTTATCCACCATGACCTTGCTGGAGTCTCCTGCAGACCTGCGCGAGCTGCGCCGCTACTGCGACAACGGTGAATTCGCCCTGGAGGCCAACGATATCGGCGCGGTGGG
>NZ_DGMV01000032.1:77858-93322 GCF_002388575.1 Marinimicrobium sp. UBA4509 | reverse complement strand
CCAACGATATCGGCGCGGTGGGCCTGCTGCGGGAGGCGGGGCTGCCCTTCGTCGCTGGAGCGGCCATCAACTGCTACAACCCCCAGACCCTGCGCCAACTGGTGCAGTTCGGTATGCAGCGCTGGTTGATGCCGGTGGAACTGTCCCGGGAGTGGCTGTCGGAGATACTGCGGCACCCGGATATTGAGGATATCCGCAGCAGCTTTGAGGTCGAGGTGTTCGGCTTTGGGCATCTGCCCCTGGCCTGGTCGGCGCGCTGCTTTACCGCCCGCTCGGAAAATCGGCCCAAAGATCAATGTGACTTGTGCTGCATCAAATACCCGTCGGGCCGTCCCGTCTACAATCAGGAAGACGAGCGGCTGTTCGTGCTCAATGGTATTCAGACCCAGTCCGGAGATCGGTACAATCTGGTGACCGAGGTGCCGCAAATGGCCGGGCTGGTGGACGCGGTGCGCCTCAGCCCGGAGCCCGAGGGCACCCTGGAGTGGCTCGCCCGGTTCAGGGCCGCCAGCCGGGGCGAAGCCCAGGCGCGCGCCGCGCAGGACGTCAACGGCTATTGGCACAAGATGGCCGGTATCGTGCAGGTCGCCTGAGCGCGGCCCCCAAAATTCCAACGACTTTATTGAGGCTGACGAATGACAGAGCAATCCAGGGACATCACCGAGTCGGCGGTCGAACTTCAGCCCGCCTCCCAGGACATCTGGGACCAGAAATACCGCTTGAAAGACCACCAGGACCAGCCGGTGGATCAGACCATCGATGCCACCTGGGAGCGGGTCGCGCAGGCGCTGTCCGAAATCGAGCCCAAGCGCAAAGCCCACTGGCGCGAAGAGTTTCTCTGGGCGCTGCGCAACGGCGCCATTCCCGCCGGCCGGATCATTTCCAATGCCGGGGCCCAGGCCTACAAGCCGGCGACCTCCACCATCAACTGCACCGTCTCAGGCACCATCGGCGACTCGATGGAAGACATTCTGCACAAAAACCTCGAGGCCGGCCTGACCCTGAAAGCCGGTTGCGGCATCGGTTACGAGTTCTCCACCCTGCGTCCCAAAGGCGCCTACGTGGCCGGCGCCGGCGCCAACACCTCCGGGCCGCTGTCGTTTATGGATATCTACGACAAGATGTGCTTCACCATTTCCTCGGCCGGTGGCCGGCGCGGTGCCCAGATGGCCACCTTTGATGTGCACCATCCGGACGTCAGCGAGTACATCCGGGCCAAGCGCGAGGCCGGGCGTCTGCGCCAGTTCAACCTGTCGCTGCTGATTACCGATGACTTTGTGCAGGCGGTCAAAGCCGATGCCACCTGGCCGCTGAGTTTCCCCATCACCGAGAATGACCTCAAGCGCGAGGGCCTGGACGGTGATGACCCCGAACAGGTGGTCTGGCGGCGCCTCGATCATGTATCCGACAAATACCTGCGGAACGACGACGGTGAAATCGCCTGCAAGGTCTACAAGAAAGTCCCGGCGCGGCAACTGTGGAACCAGATCATGCGTTCCACCTACGACTTCGCTGAGCCCGGCTTTATCCTGATCGATCGGGTCAACCAGTGGAACAACAACTGGTTCTGTGAAGACATTCGCGCGACCAATCCCTGCGTTACCGCCGATACCTGGGTTCAAACCGCGGAGGGGCCGCGCCAGGTCGGTGAACTGGTGGGGCGCCCATTTACCGCCCGGGTGGACGGCACCCACTACGCGTCCGGCGAAGAAGGCTTCTTCGTCACCGGCGATAAACCGGTGTTCGAACTGTCCACGCGCGAAGGTTATACCGTGAAACTGACCGGTGACCACAAAGTGCGCAAGGTCGCTTCCAAAAGCCGCTGGTCGGAAACGCTTGATTGGGTGCCCGCTGAGCAACTGGAGCCGGGCGATCAGATCGTCCTGCACAACCACCGGGCGATTCCGGACTGGTCCGGCGAGGGTAGCCGGGAAGAGGGCTACCTGATGGGCTTGCTGGTGGGCGACGGTACGCTGAAAAGCGACAAAGCCGTTCTGTCGGTGTGGCCGGGACAACAGGCAGTGGGTGATTCTCCCCAGGCACACCCGGTCATGGTCGAGGCGCTGCGCTGCGCCCGCACTCTGCCGCACCGGGCGGATTTCCGGGGTTGGATGGAAATGCCCGGCCGGGGCGAATACCGTCTGGCCACGGGCGCCATCAAACAGCTGGCCGAAGACCTGGGCATGACGCCCGGCAATAAAGTGATTACCCCCGCGTTGGAAACACGCTCCAGCGAATTCTATCGCGGCTTCCTGCGCGGTTTTTTCGATGCCGATGGTTCGGTGCAGGGCTCTCAGCAGAAGGGCGTCAGCGTGCGTCTGGCTCAGTCCGACCTGCCTAGATTGAAAGCCGTTCAGCGCATGCTGTTGCGCCTCGGCATTGCGGCTCGCCTTTACCAGAATCGTCGCCCGGCCCAGCACCGTGCGCTACCGGATGGCCGGGGTGGCCAGCAAGCGTATGCCACCGTCGCCCAACACGAGTTGGTCATCAGTGGCGATAATCTGCCGACCTTTAAGGAACGGGTGGGCTTTTCCGACATCGACAAAATGACCCGCCTGAAAAATGCCCTGGGTAGCTACAAGCGCACCCTGAACCGCGAGCGGTTTATGGTGACGGTGGAAGGGTTGACCCCCGTGGGAACCGAAACCGTTTACGACGTGCAGGTTCCAGGCATCAACGCCTTCGATGCCAATGGGCTCTACGTGCACAACTGCGGTGAGCAGCCTCTGCCCCCCTATGGAAGTTGTCTGCTCGGCTCCGTGAATCTGACCCAGTGCGTGAAGCATCCCTTTACCGAACAGGCGGAATTCGATTGGGAAAAATTCCGCAAGCTGGTCTCCATCTTTACCCGCATGCTGGATAACGTGGTGGAGATCAATGGGCTGGCACTGGCGCAGCAGCGCAATGAGATCGAACGAAAGCGCCGCCACGGGATGGGCTTTCTGGGGTTGGGCTCGGCCCTGACCATGCTCACGATCCCCTATGGCAGTCCCGCGTCCATCGCCTTTACCGAACAGGTGAGCAAAGAGCTGGCGCTGGCCGGCTGGCGCGAGTCGTTGAACCTGGCCAAAGAAAAAGGCCCGGCGCCCATCATGGCGGAAACCTTTGAGGTCACGCCCATCATGTTGGCCAAGCAACCCGAGTTGGCCAGAGAGTACAAGGTGGGCGATCAGGTGCCCGGTAAAGTGCTCTGGGCAAAGTACAGCCGCTATATGCAGCAGGTGGCCGAGGAAGATCCGGCACTGGTGGCGGCGCTGGCGGATACCGGTGGCCGCTTTACCCACCACTCCTCCATTGCGCCCACGGGCACCATTTCCCTGTCCCTGGCGAATAACGCCAGTAATGGCATTGAGCCCAGTTTTGCACACCACTACGCGCGCAATGTGATCCGCAGTGGCAAGAAAACCAAGGAGAAAGTGGATGTGTTCTCCTACGAACTGCTGCGCTATCGCCAGTTGGTCGAGCCCAAAGCCAAGCCTTACCCGCAGCCGGGGGAGAGCGGTCTGCCGGAGTACTTTGTGGTGTCCGACCAGATCACCCCGGAGCAGCATGTGGATGTGCAGGCCGCGGCGCAGAAATGGATTGACTCCTCCATTTCCAAAACCATCAACGTGCCCACAGAAATCGCCTACGACCGGTTCAAGGACATTTACCTGTACGCCTACGAGAAAGGGCTGAAGGGCTGCACCACCTTCCGCTTCAACCCGGAAGCCTTCCAGGGTGTGTTGGTGAAAGAGCAGGATCTGGAAAACACCACCTATGTGTTTGAGCTGGAGGACGGTCAAAAGCTCGAACTGAAGGGCAACGAAGAGGTGGAGTACGACGGCGAAATGCACACCGCCGCCAACCTGTACGAGGCCTTGAAAGAAGGTTATTACGGCAAGTTTTAATTGGAGCAGTCTGTATGAACGCCAAAGTTATTGACAAAAAAATCACCGGCTTCTCCATCAAAAAGCCGGAGCCCGAGAAAGAGCCGGACATCGAGCGCATGCACGAGAAGTTCGAGCGCCCGGAAACCCTCGAAGGCAGCACTTACAAAATCAAGACACCGCTGTCCGACCACGCCCTGTATATCACTATCAACGATGTGGTGCTGAACCCGGGCACCGACCACGAAGTGCGCCGCCCCTTCGAGATTTTCATCAACTCGAAGAACCTGGAGCATTTTCAGTGGGTGGTGGCGCTGACCCGCGTCATCTCCGCGGTGTTCCGCAAGGGTGGTGATGTGACCTTCCTGGTGGAAGAGCTGAAAGCGGTGTTTGACCCGCAGGGCGGCTACTTCAAATCCGGCGGCCGCTTTATGCCCTCGCTGGTAGCGGAAATCGGCGACGCCATCGAAACCCACATGAAGCGCATCGGCCTGATCCAGGATGAAGCACTTTCTGAAGCGCAGCGGGAGGTGCTCAAGGAGAAGCAGGTGGAGTACGAGCAGAAGCATCACATCGAGCATGGCAGTGATGAGTTTCCGCCGACCGCAACCTTGTGTCTGAAGTGCCATACCAAAGCGGTGATCATCATGGATGGTTGCAAAACCTGCCTCAATTGCGGCGCGTCCAAGTGCGGCTGAGCCTCGACTGAGGCTCAGTTGATTTACGTCAAGGCGGATGTGTGCAGTCAGCGTAAAGTAACTTCACACGTTGTCAGCTTTGGAATTTACTATGGACGACACACAGAAACCGCTGGTTTACGCCTGCTCGGGCCGCTCGAACGTGGCCCAGTTGGCGAACGATATTGCCGTGGTGATGGACCGGGAAGGCCACGCTGAAATGTCCTGCATTGCGGGCGTGGGTGGCGATGTACCGAGTCTGGTCAAGGTCGCCAAATCCGGCCGGGATATCTGCGCCATCGACGGCTGCGCCCTGGCCTGCGTCAAGCACTCCCTGGCCCGCCACGGCGTAACGCCCAAGTGGCATATTGAGCTTACCCGCAAGGGCATCAAAAAGCGGAATCACGAAGGGTGCTCCATTCAGGAGCATTACGATGTGTTGCGCAGTGTGTATAGCGAGTTGGGGATTATTGCGACGGGGGAGTAGCGTATAGCAATGGTAACGGCGGATGCGCGCTTTGCGCTTATCCGCCCTACACCACTTCCTGAGTTACGCGTAGGGCGGATAAGCGAAGCGCATCCGCCGCAACCCAAGCCGATTCTTCTACCGAACCAAATGCCCCACAAAATTACAAGGCCCCTGCCGAGCATCCAACTGCGGCTGCAACAACTTCGTCCACCCTGTGCGGCAGGCCCCGGTCGACCCGGGCAGACAGGCAATCAAGGTATGGTTCGCCAACCCCGCCAATGCTCGAGACTGAATGGTCGACGTACCAATCTCCCCCCAGGAAATCTGCCGGAACATCTCCCCAAACCCTTCCACTTCTTTATCAAACAACGGCTTCATCGCCTCGGGGGTCGAATCCCGGTCGGTAAACCCGGTGCCACCGGTGATCAGGACCACATGCACCTTGGCATCGGCGATCCAGGCAGAGACCTGGGCGCGAATCTGATAGATATCGTCTTTCAGCAATGCGCGGTCAGCGAGGGTGTGGCCCTCTTCCTGCAGAGCGTCCACCAGGTACTGACCCGAGGTGTCGTTCTCAAAGGTGCGGGTATCGGAAACGGTCAGAACCGCAATGTTCAGGGGTTTCATTTCCGATGGTAAGGCGTGTGCCATTAACAGCTACTCCGTAACAATCTATTGAATCAGGTAAAAGTTTAACCGCCGATCATCGCCAGCTGCCGGGTCGAGCCGGGGTTCTGCTCGTGCAGGTGATGGCTGAAATCTTTGCCCTTGATGGCTTCCCGCAAAAACGCCATCACCGGCTCCGGATCATCGGACTGCAACAGGTGGCGCAGGCTCTGGTGCTCATCGACAAACAGGCACAGGAACAGCTGCCCCTGACTGGAGACGCGCAGACGGTTGCAGGTGGCGCAGAAGTCTTTGCTATAGGGCATGATCATGCCGATGCCGCCGGCGTAATCCGGGTGCCAGAATTCCCGGGCGGGGCCGGAGTCCCGGCCGCGCAGTCGCTCCTCCCAACCCTGAGCGCGCATCCGCTCGATCACCCGGTCGCCGCTCAAGTGGTGGCGATCAAAAAACTCGGCGTTGTCCCCGGTCTGCATCAGTTCGATCATGCGCAGGGTGATGGGCCGGTCTTTCACAAAGTCGATAAAGTCATCCAGCGCATCGTCGTTGTAGTGCTTCATCAATACGCTGTTGACCTTGATGTTGGGAATGCCCAGCTCGGCCGCACGTTCCAGCCCCTTGAGAATTTCCTGCAGCTTGTTGTGACCGGTGATCATCTCAAACTTGGCGTGATCCAGGCTGTCGATGCTCACGTTGAGCGCATCCAGGCCTGCCGCGTGCCAGGCATCGATGTCCTTGGTCAGGCGGTAGCCATTGGTGGTCATGGCCACGGTTTCAATACCGGGGGTCTGCTTGCACAGTCGGATGATCTCGGTCAGATCTTTGCGCAGGGAGGGCTCGCCGCCGGTAATGCGCACTTTGCGCATGCCCAAGCGGGCAAAGGCATTCACCAGACGGCGGATTTCGTCGAGGGTCAGGTCCTGAGCGCGGGCATCGGGGCCACAATCGGTCCCGTCCGGCAGGCAGTAGTCGCACCGAAAGTTGCACACTTCGGTAACGGACAGGCGCAAGTAACTGAAGCGCCGATCAAAAGAGTCAGTCAGCATAGAAACACCTTTCCAAGCGCGGGAGGCAGCCCGGTTTCCCGAACGGCCCCGGTTACCTCGGCTCACCCGGTTGGGTGAGAGGGTAACGGCCCATGGACCTTAGCGTTGCCTTAGGTCAATGGGCTCGGTGTGAATGTACGTTCATTGTAGTCCAATTTTAGCCAAAGGTTTATGGCTCCGAGGTATAACCCCGTCTACCTCCTCATGGGTAGTTGGCACTTTTCGGTGGCAGTTTTGAGTCAAATCAACCACTTAGCGTGCGCGTGCCGTTAGTATGCGCGGGTTTTTGCCCGCTGTGATGCCCAATTCCTGAGGATCTTTGCCCAATGTCCCTGTTTGCCCCCGAGCTTCTGTCCCCCGCCGGCAGCCTGCGTGCCATGCGCCTGGCCTTTGCCTACGGTGCCGATGGGGTCTACGCCGGTTTGCCACGCATGAGCCTGCGGGTGCGCAATAACAGCTTTGATCACGAGGCCATGGCCCAGGGCATCAGCGAGGCGCATGCCCTGGGCAAACGCTTTTATGCGGTGACCAACGTGGCGCCACACAACAACAAGGTCCGCACCCTGATCAAGCATCTGGCGCCGGTGGTGGATATGGGGCCAGACGCCCTGATCGTCTCCGACCCCGGCGTCATCTGGCTGGTCCGCCAGCAGTTTCCTGATATGCCCATGCACTTATCGGTCCAGGCCAATACGGTCAACTGGGCCGCGGTCAAGTTCTGGCAGGAGCAGGGCATCGAGCGGATCATCCTGTCCCGGGAACTGGGCATTGAGGAGATCGGTGAAATCCGCGAGCAGGTGCCGGACATGGAGCTGGAAGTCTTTGTACACGGGGCCCTGTGCATGGCCTATTCCGGGCGCTGCATGCTTTCGGGCTACTTCAACCACCGCGACCCCAATCAGGGCGCCTGCACCAACGCCTGCCGCTGGAAGTACGAGGCCAGGCCCGCCCGGGAAAACGAAATCGGGCAGTGGGAGCCCGTGGTGATCGAGGACAAGACCCGCCCCGGTGAGCTGATGCCGATGGATGAAGACGAGCACGGCAGCTATATCCTCAACTCCAAAGACCTGCGTGCCGTGGAGTATGTGGAGCAGCTGACCCGGATGGGCGTGCACTCGCTCAAAATCGAGGGGCGCACCAAGTCGCCTTACTATGTGGCCCGCACCGCCCAGGTCTACCGCCGCGCCATCGGCGATGCCGTCGCCGGGAAAGCCTTTGACCCGAGCCTGCTGTTTGAGCTGGAAGGCCTGGCCAACCGAGGCTACACCGCCGGCCTGCTGGACCGCCACGCCCGCCCCGAAACCCTGCAGAACCTGGAGCGTGCGCACCACAACGGTGCCCAGCAGTGGGTGGCCGAGCCCAAGGCGAGGGTAGGAGAGTGGTATGAAGTCGAAGCCAAAAACGGCTTCTCTGTGGGGGAGCGGTTGTACCTGCTGACGCCCGAAGGCAATCACCCCTTTGAGCTGAGCGCGCTGCAGGATAAAGCCGGCACCCCGATAGAACGCGCCCCGGGCTCGGGCCACCGCGTCCGCCTGCAACTCCCGGTGGATTGCGACCCGGAAACCGCCCTGCTGGTTAAAAACCTGGCGTAGGGCGGATAAGCGCGGAGCGCGCATCCGCCGTTGCCAGATATGAAGTCTTGTCTTAGATAGCGCATTGCGTTCGATCATGGCGGATGCGGCCTCCGGCCTTATCCGCCCTACGCGGCCTCCGAGCTATCCGTAGGGCGGATCGGTCCGACGTTTTGGAGCGCGGAGCGCGCATCCGCCGTCATGAGGTGGCATTGCCGCTGAAGTAGGGCACCCATGTGGTGCCGCTTTAATCAGGTAATAAACCGATCAAAGGGAATGACGGTGACGGGCTCGCCGGCTTCGACTTTGCCTCGTTCGGCTTCGAGCACGGCGTAGGCATTGGCGCCGAGGAAGGAGGTGAGTACACCGGAGCCCTGGGCGCCGTTGCTGTCGATCTGGTTTTCGCCATCGATGCAACGCACGGTCGCGCGTTGGAAGTCCTGTCGGCCCGGGCTTTTCTTGTAGCCGCTGGCGGCCTTGGCAGTCACCTGCAAAGGCGGTTCCGGTGCTTCGCCGGCCATGGTGCGCAGGATGGGTAGCGCCAACTGGTGCAGGGTGACCATGGAGGACACCGGGTTGCCGGGCAGGCCGAAAAATACCGCCTTACCCAGGTGCCCAAAGGCGAAAGGTTTTCCGGGTTTGATGGCCACTTTCCAGAAGCCGATTTCCCCCAGCTCGCCGAGAATGTCTTTGACATAATCCGCATCGCCTACCGACACACCGCCGCTGGAAATGATGGCGTCGGCTTCTGCTCCGGCGCGTTCGAAAGCGGCGCGGATCTGATTCGGCTGGTCGGGAATCAGGCCCAGGTCCAGCACCTCGACGTTCAGGCGTTGAAGAATGGCGATGAGGCCGTAGCGGTTGCTGTCGTAAATGTGGCCATCTTTCAGTGGTTGTCCCGGCGGAGTAAGTTCATCGCCGGTGGACAGCACCGCGACTTTGAGGCGTCGCTTGACCGAGGCCTCGGCCAAGCCCAGGGAAGCGAGCAGGGCAATATCCACGGGACCGAAACGATAACCGGAGGGAAACACTTCCTGGCCTTGTGTGATGTCCTCGCCGGCACGACGAATATTCTCGCCCGTAGCAGGCGCTTTCATCACGCGAACGCTATCGCCGTCGACTTCGGTATTCTCTTGCATGACCACCGCATTGGCACCGGCGGGAATCGTGGCGCCGGTGGTAATGCGTACGCATTGCCCAGCGTTCAGTTCACCGTCGAAGTGATGCCCGGCCAGTGATTGTCCGACCAGCGTCAACACTTGTCCGGCATCTTGGGCGCGCAGAGCGTAGCCATCCATCGCCGAGTTGTCGTAGCCGGGGACATTAAAGCCGGCGTGTACCGGCTCGGCGGTGACCCGGTCGAGCAGCTCGGGCAGGGAAACGGTCTCCGTGTCGGTCACCGCCTGTACCGCCACTTGCATGCGGGCGATGGCGTCCTGAACCGGAATCAGTTGGGGTTCGTCGCAGCAGGCCATCAGTCACTCTTTTCCTGGTTGATCATCCACACGGCGGCTTCCACCCGTGAGCGCAGGCCGAGCTTTTTCAGCAGATGTTTGACGTGCACTTTGACCGTGCCATCGGAAATGTCCAGCTCCCGGGCGATGAGTTTATTGCTCAGCCCCTTGGCGATCAGTTTGAGAATTTCCAGCTCGCGCCCGGTCAGGCTGTCGAGCTTGGCTTCGTTGTTGGGCTGGGGCTTGCGGATGGCGGTGGCCAGGGCCTGGGTCACGGCTTCGCTCATCACCATCTTGCCCTGCAGGGCGCGCTCGATCTGGGTGAGCAGTTCGTCCGGTTCCATATCCTTGAGCAGATAACCGTCGGCGCCCCGGGAGATGGCGGCAATCACATCTTCGTCGGCGTCGGAGACGGTGAGCATCACGATGCGGGAAGTCACTCCCACCCCGCGCAATTTTTCCAGGGTTTCCAGTCCGTCCATGCCCTGCATGTTCAGGTCGAGCAGAATCAGGTCCGGGTCCAGTTCTTCCCCGAGCTTGATGGCTTCGGCGCCGCTGCCGGCCTGCGCGACCAGCTCCAGGTCGTCGGACAGTTCAATCAGTTGCTGCAACCCTTTGCGCAATAAGGGGTGGTCATCCACCAGCATGATGCTGGCCGCGTCGTGGCTCATAAAGATGTCTCCCAAATCAATCAATATCGCCGCATTGTCAGTGGCTTACCTCTTTTTGGCAAGTCGCGGGCGGCCTTAGCGTAAGGATGAAAAAGGCGCAAGCTGTCCAGTGTGGGTAGCCCTTTGGAGGGTGACGCCCGAGTGCCCCTATGTCCAAGGGGGCATTGAGCGCCTTTTGCCCAGCGCCCATAGTAGCGCGATGAGGATTACGATCAACCCTGCGAGCAGTGCGTCCCCTATGCGTGACTTGTCTACCCCGACCAAGGTATCGACCGACACCACCGGTCCGGGGCCCGGTTGGGTGGGCGCGGTATTGGTCTGCGGCTTCGGACTGTGGTTGTTGCCATCGGTCTGGGTGGTGTTGTTGGCGGGCACCCGCACCGATCTGAGCTATTCCGATTTACTGTCCCTGCTGGCGTTGACGGGTTTGTCGGCCAGTTGCCTGCGCTTGACGCTCGGCTTCTGGCTGTTGAGCTACGGCCGCGGCCTGGTGCTCAGCACATTGTTGATTCTGCTGCTGGTGGCGGTGGTGCTGACCTTCATGCTCAGTGGCGCGCCCCTGAGCCGGACCTGGCTGCCGGCACTGTTTCTGTTGGTGGGGCTCGGCGGTGGCGGTCTGGCAGCCCTGGGCGGACCGGCGGAAACCTCAGACGAGGCACAGCGCTACGGCCTGGAAGCGGCCTCGCTGGCGGGGCATCTGGGGGTGGTGCTCAGCTTGTTGGTGGTACCGCTGGTTATTACGGTGCCGCTGCCGGTGGGTGAGCCCCAGTGGCTCAATCTGAGCGTCAGTCACTTTCTGGGGCGCCTGCCTGAAAACACTTCGATCTGGCTGGGCTGGAGCGGTCTGTTCTGGGCTATTTTTGCCCTGATCATTCTCCTGCTCTGGTCCCTGCGTGCGCCTTGGCGACAGTCCCTCGCGGTGAGCGATTGGCGTCGCGGTGTATCCGCGCTGTTCGCCGGCGGACTTCTGGCTGCGTTGGCCGGCTGGTTGACCTTACCTCGTTCGCTCGGTGGCGTCTCGGTCTGGATGCCGGTGGAGCTCACGCTGATGTGTGTGCTGGCCCTGTGCGTGTTGCTGGTTGCGGGGCTCTCCTCCGCGCCTCAGCGTCAGCGGTTGATCGGTTTGTTGTCCCACCGGCACCTCTGGTTGATGAGCCTGTTGTGGCTTGCCAGTGTGGGTACATTCCTGGGGCTGACCCTGGTGTTCCCGATCGTGACCTGTCAGCTGTTCGGTGAGACGCAGGGGTATTCCGGAGTATTTCTTTATGCCTGGATGTTTCCCCTGTTGGCCATTCTGGTTCGCCCCTTGGGCGGTTGGGCGGCCGGGCGCTGGGGCGGTGCACGGGTGGCGGCGGTCAGTATGCTCGGGCTGGCGCTGGGCGCGGTGGCCGTATTCTGGAGCTTGCGTGCCCTGACCTTGTCCGAGTTCCCTCTGGACTACCTTATGCCGTATTTGCTCGCGATGGCGCTGCTTTTCGCGGCCTCGGGCATTGGTTACGCCGCCTTGCTGCGCGCACTGCCCCAAGTGTTCCCCCCGACCCGACGACAGCCGGCGCAAATGTGGCTGGTATCGGTAGCGACCCTGGGGATGGTATATATCCCTCTGGCGCTGAATCGAGCCGGCGGAATGGACGGCGTCTATCAGGCATTTCTGGGCTTTGCGCTGTTCTATGGTCTCTGCGCGTTGGCGGCCTGGGCCTTGTACCTGCGGCGCCACGCGTTCATCTATAACCCCTAAGCCGAATTGCTCCTTATGCCAAAGAACTTTCGCCTACCCATTCAGAGGTAGCAGGTGGTGCCTAAACGGCTCAATAGGCACGGGCGCCAATCATTTCTACTATGAGGCAGTACCCCTAAACATTGTCGGGTTTTTATCGGCCCGGTTCTCTGGAGACGCCTCATGCTTGATGCCAGCGCCATCGCCCCCCGCGACCAGCGGCGTGCGCTTTTTCTTTCCACCTTTGCGTTCACCCTGTGCTTTGCCGTCTGGACGATCTTTTCCATCCTCGGTATCCAGATCAAGCAAGAGCTGGGGCTGAGTGATACCCAGCTCGGTTTGTTGATGGCGACCCCGATTTTATCCGGCTCCATCAGCCGCCTGTTCCTCGGTGTACTCACCGATAGGTTCGACGGCCGCTGGGTGTTTGGCCTGTTGATGATCACCACCGGTGTGGCCGTGCTGCTGGTGAGCATGGCGCAGAATTATTATCTGCTGTTGCTGGCCGCGCTCGGTGTGGGGCTGGCCGGCGGCTCGTTTATTGTCGGGGTGGCCTACACCTCGGCCTGGTATCCAGCGGGCAAGCAGGGCACGGCGCTGGGAATTTTCGGTGCCGGTAATGTCGGCTCGGCGATCACCAACTTCGGTGCCCCCTTCCTGTTGCTCGCGCTCGGATGGCAGGTGACGGCTCAGGTGTATGCGGTGGTGATTGCCCTGATGGGGGTGGGCTTTATCCTGTTCGCCAAGGCCGATCCCGGACTGGCGAAACGTCGTGCCAACATCACCTCGCTGAGTCAGCAGTTGGCGCCCCTGGGAGACCTTCGGGTCTGGCGCTTTGCACTCTATTACTTTTTTGTGTTCGGCGCCTTTGTGGCCCTGGCGCTGTGGTTGCCCCACTATCTGATGGAAGTCTACGGGCTGGGTATCGCCGCCGCCGGTATTCTCACCGCGCTCTATACTATTCCCGCCTCGCTGTTCCGGATTCTCGGTGGTTGGATGTCCGATCGCTACGGCGCCCGTCGGGTGATGTACTGGACCCTGACCGCCTCGGTCATCTGCTGCTTTCTGCTCAGCTATCCGCCCACCGAATACCGGGTGCTGGGGGTGGATCGCACCCTGGAGTTCAGCTTTGAACTGACTCTGCCCGCCTTTGTGGTGCTGACCTTCATTCTCGGTTTCTTCATGTCGCTCGGTAAGGCGGCGGTGTTCAAACACATTCCCGTTTACTACCCGACCCACGTTGGGGTTGTGGGTGGTATCGTCGGCATGATCGGTGGCCTGGGTGGCTTCTTTCTGCCGCTGACCTTCGGCATGCTCAACGACGTGATCGGTGTCTGGCAGAGCGCTTTCATGTTGCTGTTTGTGATTTCTGGTGCGGCGCTGGCCTGGATGCACTACGCCATTCGCCTGGCGGAGCGGCACGAGTGGCGTTCCGGACAGGAAGTCACCGACCTGCCGGAATTCTCCACGCCCGATGCTTTTGTGCTGGAGGACTGGCGTCCGGAAGATAAAACCTTCTGGGAAGAGAAAGGCAAAAAAATCGCCCGACGCAATTTGTGGATCTCCATCCCCAACCTGTTTCTCGCCTTTGCGGTCTGGTCCATTTGGTCCATTCTGGTGGTGAAAATGCCCCAGCTCGGTTTCCCCTATACCTCCAATCAGCTGTTCTGGTTGGCGGCCTTGCCGGCGCTGTCCGGGGCGACGCTGCGTATTTTCTACAGCTTTATGGTGCCGATATTTGGCGGCCGCCGCTGGACCGCGATTTCCACCGCCTCGCTGCTGCTGCCCTGTCTGTGGTTGGGTTTTGCCCTTCAGAATACCGATACGTCTTATCTGGTGATGCTGATTCTGGCCTTACTGTGCGGTTTCGGTGGTGGCAACTTCGCTTCCAGCATGGCCAACATCAGCTTCTTCTTCCCGAAAGCGGAGAAGGGCGGCGCCATGGGGTTGAATGCCGGCCTGGGTAATCTCGGGGTATCCGCCATGCAGCTGATTGCGCCGCTGGCGATCGCCGCCAGTGTGCTGGGCCCGTTCGGGGGTGACCCCATGGTGATTCAGTCCGGCGCCTTGGCGGGCGAGAACCTGTGGATTCAGAATGCCGCTCTGCTCTGGGTACCGTTCATTATTGTGGCGGCGATAGCGGCCTGGTTTGGCATGAACGATATTGCTTCGGCGAAATCCTCGTTCAGTGATCAGGCGGTGATTTTCAAACGCAAGCACACCTGGCTGATGTGCTGGTTGTACCTGGGCGCCTTCGGCAGCTTCATCGGCTTTGCCGCGGGTTTCCCGCTGCTGTCCGGCATGCTGTTCAAGGATGTGGACCCGACCAAATACGCGTTTATTGGCCCCTTGCTCGGTGCCCTGGCGCGTCCGGCCGGTGGGGTGATTGCCGACAAATTGGGCGGTGCGCGCGTGACCCTCTGGACTTTCGCGGTGATGATTGCCGGTGTCGTCGGTGTGCTGCAGTTTCTGCCCGGAGAAGACAGTGCCGGTAATTTCTGGGGCTTCTTCGGGATGTTTCTGGTGCTGTTTGTCGCCTCGGGTATTCTCAATGGCTCCACGTTCCGCATGGTGCCGGTGATGTTTATGACCCTACGCCAGCGTGCGCTGGGCGACACCGAACAGGCTCAGGTGGAAGGCAACAGAGAAGCGGCGGCGGTACTCGGTTTCATCTCCGCCATCGCGGCCTACGGCGGTTTCTTTATCCCCAAAGCTTACGGTACCTCATTCGATATGACCGGCGGTGTCGCCGCGGCCCTGACCGGCTTTGTGGTGTTCTACGTGAGCTGTCTGTTCGTAACCTGGTGGTATTACGCCCGACGTGGAGCTGAGGTGCCCTGTTGATGCAATGTCTCCCCTTGTCGTGCAAGGGGAGACATTGTTTTCTAGCTGACCGTCAGGTCCGTGTTTTTGAGGGGAATATCGCGGATACGTTTGCCGGTTGCGGCGAAGATGGCGTTGAGTACCGCCGGAGCGGCCACCGCGATGGTGGGCTCGCCCACGCCGCCCCAGAAGCCGCCGGAGGGCATGGTGATCACTTCCACCTTGGGCATATCCTTGAGCGTCATCACCTTGTAGGTGTTGAAGTTCTCCTGCTCAATGCGCCCGTCTTTCACCGTCGCTTCGCTGTAGAGTAGGGGCGACAAGCCGTACACGAATGAACCGGCGACCTGCGCCTCCACCTGTTGCGGGTTGATGACATGCCCCGGATCGGTGGCGGCCACGATGCGGTGCATCTTGACCTTGCCGTCGGTGACCGACACCTCCGCAGCCGCGGCCACGTAACTGCCAAAACCCTTCACCTGGGCGATGCCCCGATAGATGCCTTCCGGCGGCTTGGTGTCCCAGCCGATGCCTTCGGCGGCG
>NZ_DGMV01000032.1:74422-77760 GCF_002388575.1 Marinimicrobium sp. UBA4509 | reverse complement strand
CCAGCCGATGCCTTCGGCGGCGGCTTCGAGCACCGCCAGGTGTTTCGGGTGCTTGGCCATCAGCTTGCGACGAAAGGCCAGTGGATCCTGGCCGGCGGCGTGAGCCAGCTCATCAATAAAACTTTCCAGATACAGGGCATTCTGGTTAAGGTTCACGCCCCGCCAGAAGCCCGGGCGGATATGCGGGTTGTACATGGCGTGGTCCACCAGCAGGTTCGGCACCGAATACCCGAGAGCCATATCGCCCTCGGGGTCCAGCCCCTGGTACACCACCGGATCGCCCTTGTCACTCATCGCCTGGGGCATGGCGTAGGCCATGATCGACTGGCCGGAGATGCGCATATGCAGGGCCTGGACATTGCCTTCATCGTCCATGGCTGCGCGCAGACGACATTGAGTCACCGGGTGGAAACGGCCCTGCAGCATGTCCTCTTCCCGCGTCCACATCAGTTTGATTGGCGTGTCGGGAATCTGTTTGGCGATCAGGGTGGCCTGCCGTATATAGTCTGTGGCCGCGCGGCGGCCAAAGCTGCCGCCGATGCGCATGGTGTGGATTTCGCACACGTCCTGGGGTAACTCCGCCGCTTCGGCCAGGGCTTCCAAGGCCGTTCCCGGCACCTGGGTCGGTCCCCACATCTCGCAGCCGTTCTTGCGCCAGCGCACGGTGGCGGCGAGCGTCTCCATCTGGGCGTGGTTCTGATAGGGATAGCTGTAGTCGGCTTCAATGACCCGCTCGGCCTTGGCCAGCGCGTCTTTGGCATCGCCTGCCTGATTGCCGATAAACGATGTATCCGCGGTCAAACCTTCGCGCAGCTTTTTGGCGATGCTCTCGCTGGACACCTTGGCGTTTTCGCCTTCATCCCACTCGATCGGCAGGGCTTTCAAGGCTTTCTGGGCACGCCAGAAGGTATCGGCCACCACCGCCACGGTTTCATCATCGACGCGCACCACCTGCTTGACGCCGGGCATGTTCTTGACCTTCTCAGCGTCAAAACTCTTCAGCTTACCGCCGTGCACGGGGCAGGCCTTGGGCACCGCCACCAGCATACCGGGCATGGAGAAGTCGGCGCCGTACACCAGGGAGCCGTCGAGCTTGTCCAGGGTGTCCAGCCGCGCCTTGTCCTTACCGGCAATGCGCCAGTCTTTCGGGTCTTTGAGGCGGATGGACTCGGTTTTGGGCGGTTCGATGTCATTGGCCGCCTGGGCCACGGCGCCGAAGGTGGTGGTGCGCCCGCTGGGCTCGTGGGTAATCACCCCCTCGGAAACGGTGCACTCACTGGCGGGCACCTGCCACTGCCGGGCGGCAGCTTCAGTCAGCATCATACGGGCAGCGGCGCCGCCCTGACGCAGATACTCATGGGAGCCACGAATCGCCGTCGAGCCGGCAGTGAATTGACTCCCCCAGACATTGTCGCGCTCGCGGTTCCGGCCCGGCTTGACCAGTTCGAAGTCCACCTTGTCCCAGTCGCATTCCAGATCCTCGGCCACCAACTGCGCCAGGCCGGTCAACGAGCCCTGGCCCATTTCCTGACGGGCGATGCGGATCAGCACCGTCTCATCGGGCTGAACCACCACCCAGGCGTTCACCTCGGGCGACTCGGATTGCGCCAGTGCGGACTGACTGAAGGGCACGGAAAAACCGAATACGAAGGCACCGGCTGCAGCGCCACTACCTTTGAGAAACCCCCGGCGGGACAGGTTGATGCTGCCGTTAGCGGGCGCTTGAGCTTCAGGCTTGTTCATTGGAACCTCCGGCCTTCTGGGTGGACGCCATGCGCTGGGCGGCACGCTTTACGCCCTCCAGCACCCTCGGGTAAGTCCCGCAGCGGCAGATGTTGGTGATCTCGCTCCGGATTTCCTCGTCGGTGGGCTCCGGGTTCTGCGCCAGCAGCGAGGCCGCGGCCATGATCATGCCCGGCTGACAGTAACCACACTGGGCCACATCAATCTCCGCCCAGGCCTCCTGCACCGGGTGAAACTGCTGCACCCCGAGGCCCTCGATGGTGGTGATCTTCTGATTCTCCCGGACCGCGCTGACCGGCAGCACACAGGAGCGCTGCGCCACGTCGTCAATATGGACGGTGCAGGCGCCACAGAGCGCGATACCGCAGCCGTATTTGGTGCCGGTCAGGCCGAGCTGCTCGCGCAGCACCCACAGCAGTGGGGTATCGTCCTCGACGTCGACCTCTTTGGTCTCGCCGTTGATGGTGAGCTTCATGGTATGTCTCCGGGTGCGTGAAACGTGTTAAAAAACTAGGCACAGTATAGGAGACGTTTCACCGTCAGACCATGCGTATACCGAGCCAGTTAGAGCTTGAGTGTACCAATAGGATGGCGAAATAGTGAGATGGGCGCAACTGCATGATTAAATAGCACTTTGCGCGATGAGGGGGGGGCAAATGGACCGCTTATTCTTGTGAAGAGGTATGCTCTCCAGAAGGATTGGGCAAAAGCTGGCTCTGTATGGGCAAAACGCCGAGAGGTTTGAAACCTATAATTTGGTGCTTCGCCGAGTAAAGAGACCAGTAGCTATCGAGATCGTCAATGTGTTTAGGGCGATAGTCGTAAACCTTCAGAACCCTGTGACCAGGCATGTAACGGAAGAGGCTTTACCATGACTCAAGAGACCAGTGAAGCAATAAAAGCCGTCTTGGTGGGGCTCATACTTTTGGCGGCTTTGCTTGGCTTTGCTTCAAACGTATCGAGCGAAGATCTAGAGGTTGGGAGAGAGGTGTTGGGTGATAAAGTGCTGATTGTTTACCTGAGTCGCACGCAAAACACCAAAGCCGTTGCGGATATCATCCAAGAGGCCGTGGGTGGAGATAGTGTCGCGCTGGAGCTCGAAACCCCTTACCCGGAAGACTATGATACGATTGTCGCTCAGGTTGATGAGGAAAATGAAACTGGTTACCTCCCTCCGCTGAAAACCGAGATCGAAAACATCGACGGATACGACACAGTATTTGTGGGATTCCCAACTTGGGATATGCAGATGCCGCCTCCAATGAAGAGCTTTCTGCATGAGAACAATTTGAGTGGTAAGCGAGTTATCCCGTTCAATACCCATGGTGGCTATGGTGTCGGAAGCGGTTTTGAGACGGTGGAGATGCTCTGTTCGGAATCTACTATTCTGGAGGGCTTCTCGGTCAAAGGTGGTCTGGAAAGAGACGGCATCTATCTCTCGATAGAGGGCGAGCGAAAGGATGAGGTTCGATCCAAGGTTCACGACTGGCTGGAACGCATTGAAATTTTGTAGCGCTTAGGGTCACCAACTCTTTCGCACCAAGGGAGACGAAAACGTCTCCCTTGGTGCGATTGATGATGCTTCGGGGGGGGGG
>NZ_DGMV01000032.1:63667-74261 GCF_002388575.1 Marinimicrobium sp. UBA4509 | reverse complement strand
GGGGGGGGGGGGGGCTATTGAATGCCTCGCAAAACACCCCGAGCATTACGGGCTACGTCTTTTCCGACTTCCTTCTCCAGGGTCGCCATGACTCTTTCCATCTGCTCTGAATCACCCACCAGATCCTGCGTAATGGTCAAATGGGAGTTGAGCTGAGCGTTGACATCCCCGATGGCTGAAAGCGTACCCACCACAACGAGTTCCCGTTCAAGGTAGCCTAAGTTGTCCCGGCTGAACAAATAGCCGAACAGATGGGCTTTCAGCGCATGGTCCATGGTGGGAGAGAAATTACCAAACAGCGGTTGTGACGCTTCTTCCATGGTTCGATCCGTTAAGTACTCCAGGGTTTCTGAACCAAGCTGGTAGTAATCCGTGCTATCGGGCAATTGGCTCGGCTCTTTACCTTGAACGTCTTCAATACCGTTCTCTCTGCGCTCCTCCAGTAGGCTTCTGAATGTCAGCATGCCGGTTAAGGCTCTCGGAAAGCCGGCATAGGCGTATTGATGCGCAAAGGCCTCTTTGATTTCGTTCACGGTCAAGCCACGTTCCAGGCCTTGAACGAGAGCTGGCTTGAGCTTCTCTGTATCTCCGATCGCAGAGAAGGCCGCAATGGGGATCAGGCTCAGTTGCTTTTCCGTGAGCGTCACCGGGGTGGGCGCTTCGGGTTGGTCGGGTGTCGTTGATTTGGGCTCGGGGAGCTCCACCTTCTCTAACCAGGTGACGCCTTGTCCGTCCGGGGATACCGGGCTGATGGCAATATGGGTCATTGAACGGTGCTCACTGGCACCATGCCAATGCTTGACGCCCGGCGGGCATATCACCACATCGCCTTCTTGCAGTGTCTGTATGGGCTTTCCCCACTCCTGGGTTCGGCCTTCACCGTCAGTCACAATCAGGTACTGACCGTGGGGATGGATATGCCAGTTGGTGATGGCTCCGGCCTCAAATGTCACCGTGGCGGGCGCGACGTCACCGGGGGAGGGCATAGTCGGAAAGCGTGAAAAATGGGCATCGCCTGAGAAGCGATTGGCGGGCGCTTGGTTGACCTCGTGATCCTGCCCTTTGACTATCGTTTGGCCTGGTTGCTCGTTGTTGGCCTGTGCACCAGCCGTGAATAACATCAAGATGAGTGCACCTTTCAGTTGCGTTCTGGTCATGTGGTTCTCCGTTGCATGCTTGAGCTTGGAATATGTTACGTGATGTCTATAAAAACACCTGGTTCGGCCCCTTGTCGGCAAGGTCAGCCTAGATAGGGGCCGCTGTGAGCGAAGCAGATGGTCGTTCCCAGGGTTTAACCCGGTTTACAATAGCTGCCTCCTATCTCAATGTTTTGTTGAAAAACTGGGTCAGTTTGTCAACGGCCTGGTTCACGTACTCCGGATTCCAGTAGGTTTCGATGTGGGTCGCTCCGTCAATGAGCATAAGCTCTCGGCTCTCTGCCTGGTCGGCTTCCTTGAAAGCGTCCTGGCTCATGTACAGCGAACCCGCCTCGCTTCCAGCGATCATCAGCAAGGGTTGATCAATCAGGTCCATATTGGTGGCTGCATCGAAGTTCATTAGCGCCAGAAGGCTGCTTTTAGTGTACCGGAAGGTGGAGTTGGGGTGGGCGTGAGTGTCACCGTAGTACTTAAAGCCTTCGCGGTACAGCGCAAACGGCAGAGCAGCAATTTGCTCGTCCGTGAGTTCTTGATCGGCCGCATAGAGAATTTCGCCACCGGCGGCTTCCTGGGCTCGCGCCTCGGAGGCCTCCTTCAGCCGTTGCTGGATGGTGTCAAGCTGGGAGTCGCGGTAGCCATTGCGCCTCACTCGGCCTGAATTAAACATGCTCAAGGTGGCAATCGACTGAAACCGTTTGTCCGTCTGGGCGGCCTTTAGGGCATAACCGCCCCCGCCACAGATACCGAGAAGGCCGATACGCTCAGAATCAGCACCCGCGTACTGGCTGATAAAGTCGGCCATGCCGTGAATGTCTTCAATGCGGTTGGCTGGCTTGTCCACGTGACGAGGCGTACCCTCGCTGGCGCCCTGATGGGCCGCATCCGCCGCAATAGTGATGTACCCCTGTTCAGCCAGGCGCTGGGCATATAAACCGGCCACTTGTTCTTTTACCCCACCATTGGGGTGAGCAATCACCACTGTGGGGTACTCATTGCCAGGATCGTAGTTCGCGGGTGTATAAAGATTCGCCGAAATGTCGATGCCGTTGAGGTCATAGGTAACCGGGTTGATATTGACTTCGCCCTCGACGTTTTCGGTGATGGCACCCTCATAGACCAATGTGAAAGGGTTGTTTCTGTAATCCGCAGCGGCAGTTTCTCCCGAGATGGCGAACGTCGTTGCGAGAACGCTCGAATGAAATAATGTCCGGAGTCGTTGGCGATTGGATTTCGTCGTTGCTTGGGTGTCTTTTGGCAAGCTCTGATCTGATGAATTTGTCGTCATCGTCAATATTCCTCATAGAGACTGTTTAATCGCCCGGCTTACCGGTTTTAACCGTTTGGCTATTTCTAATCAGTGTCGCCGTGGGGCGTTTAGGGCGAGCTTCAGTGTAGGCGTCGCTGAGACTCAAGGGATGCGAGATTTTGTCGAACGTTTGCCTGATTCTCCACGCCATGAAAACGCCTGTTTTGAGCGAGCCATTGGTCGTACCTACTCTGCTCTGAGTGACTTCGTTCTTGCCTCTGGTCTCAAGCGGGACGTCCAGCGCAGGTTCCAGCTTACCGCTTGGACACTTCCATGATTAGCCTCTATAATCAGGATGGTTTGTTGAACAGAGCTCAATAATGGCCAGAAACAGTTACAGCGAGCTGCTTGCCTTTATCCATGTGGCGAGGGAGGGCAGTTTTACCCGGGCTGCGGCGCAGATGGGCATTTCGACCTCTGCGCTCAGTCATGCCATCCGGGCCCTGGAGTCTCGTTTGGAGGTCCGTCTTCTGACTCGAACCACGCGCAGTGTGTCCACCACCGAGGCGGGGGAGCGTCTGTTTGAGCGTATAGCCCCACACTTTGAGGGGATCGATAGTGAGCTGGACGCCGTGCGGGATCAGCGCAGTCGGCCCGCTGGCACGGTTCGGATTACCACCGCCGAGCATGCCGCCAACACCCTGATTTGGCCCAAGCTGGCCAAGGTACTCCCCCAATATCCGGATATCACCGTCGAGGTCACAGTCAACTACGCTCGCACCGACATTGTTGCTGAGCGTTACGACGCGGGCGTTCGTCTCGGAGGAGAGCTGGCCAATGACATGATCGCCGTACGCATCGGCCCGGATGCCCGCATTGCCGTGGTGGGGTCTCCCGACTACTTCGCCCATCACCCGAAGCCCCGCTCACCCCAGGAACTGGCGGAGCACAACTGCATCAACCTGCGTCTGCCCACCCATGGAGGGCTGCTGCCCTGGGAGTTTGAGAAAGGTAAACGGGAACTGACCGTCAAGGTGACCGGCTCCTGGATATTCAATAGTGTCTCCCCCATTCTTCGAGCGGCGTTGGCCGGCCAGGGGTTGGCCTACCTGCCGGAGGATGTGGCCACCGAGCATTTGGCCGCTGGGCGGCTGATCAGAGTATTGGATGAGTGGTGTCAGCCCTACACCGGCTACCACCTTTATTACCCAAGCCGAAAGCCAGCATCAGGCGCCTTTGCGGTCGTTCTTGAGGCGTTGCGCGAGCCGGCTCCCGCCGATTGATGAATAAAATTCAATAAAGCATCCTGATTTTTGATCTTGTTTAGCGCTTCCCGCTCTCCTACTATCGAATGACTGAATCAATCGGCAGGAGAGATCTTATGACCTTACGACAATCCTTGTTTGGCCTATTGGCACTGCTTTTGGCATCACAGCTGAGTTTTGCCGATAGCTCCGTGAGCGAACGTGAGATCCGGGAAATTTCCGCCGCCAAGTGGCAGTGGATGGCGGATAAAGACGTTGAAAAGCTGGAAGCGCTTTTCCATGAGCAGTCCAAATTCGTGCATATGAGTGGCTCTTGGAAAAAAGAGCGGGAACTGGAAATTATTGAGTCCGGCAGTATCTGGTACAAAGACGCTGAGGTTCATGATGTGGCGGTGGAGGTGATCGGCGACACCGCCATCGCGTGGAACCGCATCACACTGGTAGCGGTGGTGCGTGGAAACGAGGTCTCCAACGAATTTACCGTGACTGAAGTGTATAAAAAGCTGGATGGTGATTGGCAAATGCTCGATCTCACTTTCAGTAGCGTGAGAGACACCCACGAGATTGAACACTAGTCCCGTTGAGCTTGGGCGCCTGATGGTGGTGGGCTTACCGGTACCGGAAGCATAGCGCAGGGCGCCGGTCGCCTGCAGGATCAGGCAAAAGGTTAGTGGCTATGGGCAAGTGGTGGGTGTTAGCAGGGAATATACTTAGCGGATCTGTACACATTTTGGCCAGTGGGTCTCCTTTATGACTGAGCAGCAGAATGTCGTTCCCTTCCAATCGGGCAAGTCGGTCGAGTCGAACAAGTCCGCCGATAAGCAAAAATCAGCGCCTGCCCCGCAGGAGCTGGGTGTACTGGCGCGCCTCATCGAACGATTCGCCCCGCACGATGGCCGCTTTGACCTGCCCGTTCCGGGGCTTCATGTCCTGCGTCAGTCCTCGCCGTCCTCCGAATTGCAGCATACGCTGAGTATGCCCGGGCTGTGCCTGGTGGCTCAGGGAACCAAGTGCGTGTACCTGGCCGACAGACGTTACGAGTACAACGAGTCCCGTATGGCGGTTTATGCGGCGGAAGTGCCGCTTGGCGTTAAATTCATTGAGGCGTCCAAGGCGGAGCCCTATCTGTGCCTGGTGGTGCATATCGATCGGAAAAAGCTCTCGGAACTGATCTTCCGAGCATACCCGAACGGCTTGCCCATGACTCGGCATAACGAAGCCATCTGCCTCGATGAAGCAAATCCCGACATTGTACGCTCGGCCATTCGCATGCTTGAGCTGATTCTCAGCCAGGACAATGCCGATCTTCTGGCTCCGTTAATGATCGACGAAATACTTATCCGGCTGCTGCGCAGTCCGGCCGGGGCGGCCATCGCGCACATCGGCCTGTCCGACTCGCACGCCTTCAAGGTGGCCGAAGCAATCACCTGGATCAAGGAACATTTCCGGGAGCCGATCAAGATCGACCACTTGGCTGAGCTTGCCAACATGAGTTCGTCATCGTTCCACCATCACTTTAAGTCGGTAACCAAGATGACGCCCCTGCAGTTTCAGAAGACTATGAGGTTACAAGAGGCCAGACAACTCTTGCTGACCCGGGCGGTGGATATCAGTACGGCCTGTCACCGGGTAGGTTATGCCAGCGTGTCCCAGTTCAGTCGTGAATACAGCCGGATGTTCGGAAGGGCGCCGAGTAAGGATATCGGCCATTACCGGGATCACTGATTCAAACCACTCGATGTACAGTTCATTGAACTTTGCAAGACCACAAACTGGGGGTCCCATGCCTACCTATAACGTTACTGTGAACAACCAGAAGTACGAAGTCGAAGCCGATCAGGACACGCCTTTGCTGTGGGTGCTGAGAGACGAATTGAACCTTTCGGGCACCAAGTTTGGCTGCGGTATCGCCCAATGTGGCGCCTGCACCGTGCACATGAACGGCAATGCCATTCGATCCTGTTCGTTCCCGGTGTCCGCAATCGGTGATGCCAAAATTACCACCATTGAAGGGCTCTCCGAGGACGGCAGCCACCCGGTTCAGCAGGCGTGGCTGGAACACGACGTGGCCCAGTGCGGCTACTGCCAGGCGGGGCAGATCATGTCGGCGGCCGCCTTACTGGCCCGTAATGCCAGTCCGGACGACGAGGCGATTGAGGAGGCCATGTCCGGTAACTTGTGCCGATGTGGAACCTATAGCCGGATCAAGACAGCCATTAAAACGGCCGCAAAGGCGTAAGGAGGTAGGGATATGAGCACTGAAACCGAAAGCGAAGCGACTGTGTTGAAAACCTCCATCGGCCGCCGGGCCTTCCTGAAGGCCAGTGCGGCCGCTGGCGGTGGTTTGTTGATCAACTTCAGCTGGCTGAGCGGCGCGGCGGCTGCCTCGGGTGAAGCCACGACCGATCAGGCCTTTGAACTGAATGCCTATCTTCGGATTGCGCCCTCGGGCGATATTACCGCCATGGTTCCCAACCCGGAGTTTGGTCAGAACCTGATGACCTCCATGCCCATGATTCTGGCGGAGGAGTTGGACGCCGACTGGGAAAAGGTCACGGCCAAACAGGCCGAGTTTGAACCCGAGGACTATCAGCGCCAGTTTACCGGGGGCAGTCAGTCTATCCGACTCGCCTGGCAGAGTTTACGCATGGCCGGCGCCAGTGCTCGACACATGTTGCGTCAGGCGGCGGCTAAGAAGTGGGATGTTCCGGTTGAAGAGGTATCAACTCAAAAAAGTGTTCTGTCGCACGCCGCCTCCGGAAAAACCAGCACTTACGGAGAGATGGCGTCCGAAGCGGCCATGATCCCGATGCCCAAGCAGGTACCCTTGAAAAACAAGAGTGCGTTTGAGTTGATCGGACAGTCCCGGAAAAACCTGGAAGGCCTGAAGATTGTGACCGGCCAACCGATGTTTGGCCTCGACTATCAGGCCGAAGGTATGCTGGTGGCGATGATCGAGCACCCTCCGGCCTTTGGGCAGACGGTTGACTCGGCAGATCTGGATGAGATCAAAAAAATGAAAGGCATTGTGGATGCCTTTGTCTTTGAGTCCATGCGACCGGACTACCAAAAGAACTATTTTGATACCACCGCCTTCCCCAGCCTTATCGCCATAGTCGGGCATAAAACCTGGCAGGTGATGAAGGCGAAAAAAGCCCTGTCGGCGAAGTGGAAGGCCATGCCTGCCCGGACCGAGACCATTGATCGTTTTGGCACTGCCATTGAGGTGAAGGTGCCCGGCGGTCTGGAGAGTACCGACGGTCACCGCAAGGCGATGGACAATGCGCTGGACGGCGAGCTGGAAGTGTTGCGCCGGGACGGAGACCCTAAAACGGCTTTCGAGCAAGCCGAAACGGTGATCGAGAGGACATACCGGGCACCGTTACTCGCGCACAACACACTGGAACCCATGAACTTTTTTGCCCATGTCTCCGACGACGAGGTTCATGTGGCGGGCCCGCTGCAAGCGCCGGCTTTTATCGAGGGCACTGTGGCCAGCCGGCTCAATGTGCCCACCGATAAGGTTCGCATTGAAATGACCCGCATGGGAGGCGGCTTTGGTCGTCGCGCGTACTCCCACTATCTGGTGGAAGCGGCCGTTATCTCGAAGCAGGTCAAGGCGCCCGTCAAACTGATCTATAGCCGCGAAGACGACATGACCATGGGGATCTATCGCCCCACCTATACCGTTCAGCTCAAAGCAGCGCTGGATGAAAATAACCAGTTGGTGGCTTATCAGGTTCGCGGTGTGGGGTTGACCGAGCATTGCGTGCATGAAAACCGCTTTCCCGCCGGGGCCGTGGATCACTACCTGGCGGAGGGCTTGGTGATTCCCTCCAATATCACCACCGGGGCGTTTCGTGCACCTCGCTCCAACTTCATGGCGCTGGCCGAGCAGGCGTTTCTGGATGAAGTGGCCGAGGCGGCCGGAGAAGATCCGATTGCGTTTCGTTTGAGCTTGCTGGAGCGGGCGAACAACAATCCGGTCGGCGAGAACAATGACTACGACCCGAGTCGCTATGCGGGCGTGTTGAAACTGGTGCGCGACCGGTCGGGTTGGAACTCCATGCCCTCGGACGTCAAGAAAGGCGTAGCAGCCTACTTCTGTCATAACTCCTACGCGGCTCAGGTGGTAACCGTCACCCAGGAGGGGGATAGCTTACCCAAAGTCGACCAGGTGCACAGCGCGGTGGATTGTGGCGTTGTGGTAAATCACGATGCGGCGGTCAACATGGTGGAGGGTGCAGTCATCGATGGCATCGGTAATGCCATGTACGGCGAGATGACGTTCACTGACGGTAAGCCGGATAAGCGTAATTTTGATCGCTACCGGATAATTCGCATGAACGAAATCCCCCGCCAGATTCATGTGAACTTTGTCGACAATGACATAGACCCCACCGGTCTGGGCGAACCACCGTTTCCGCCGGTCTTCCCAGCGCTGGCTAACGCCTTGTACCGGGCTACGGGAACAAGGCTGTATGACCAGCCGTTTATCAAAGCCCTGGAGAAAGGCTAGCGGGTTGGGATGGCGTCAGGAGGGCGCCATCCGCTCGGCCTGGACAATCTCGATCCAGTAGCCGTCCGGGTCCTTGATGAAGGCGATGTGCTTCATCTTGCCGTCTTCCGGGCGCTTTACATAGTTCACATCATTGGCATCGAACCAGGCGACGGCCTTTTCCAGGTTGGGCACGGAAAAACAGATGTGGCCAAAGCCCTGGGGCTGGCTGTTGCCGTCGTGGTACTCAAAGTCCGGGTCTTTCTCGGTGCCCCAGTTGTGGGTCAGCTCCAGAATGCCGCGCTCACTGAAGGTCCAGCGGGTGCGTTCTTGCGCGTCTTCGGGCAGGGGCTCGTCCGCATCGGGCTTGGCCAGGAAGTACAGGGAAAACTCCATCTCCTCAAAGTCCAGCCGGCGCAGTACGCGCATGCCGAGCACGTGGGAGTAAAAGGCCAGGGAGCGCTCAGGGTCTTTCACCCGCAGCATGGTGTGGTTAAAGCGAAAGCCGTCGGTTTCCTTCGGGGCCTCGTCGGCCACACCGGGGTATTTTTCTGTGTTAAAGCTCATGGGAATTCCACTGTTTGATGTTTAATGAATTGATTTACTGGCGGCCTGACTCGTCGAGTACCGAGCGCACCTTGCCTTCAAGTGAGCCCAGCCCGGCCGAGCGGCCCAGGGTCAGAGACTCGTCCAGAGGTTTGCCTTCAATCTGGTGCGCGGCAATGGCCAGCAGTGCGCCCACCCGGTTGCCTGAGGCGCAGTGCAGGAAGACCGGTTCATCATCCTCTTGCTGCAGCAGTTGGTGCAGTTTACGCGCATTGTCGGCGGTCACATCACCGGCGCCGGAAATGGGCAGTGAGACATACTCCATACCCAGTGCCTCGGCTTCCGCCTTGGGGTCAAAGGCGACCTTTTCTTCCGGTCCACGCAGGTTGATCACTTTGGTCACCCCGGCCGCTTTGAGGGCCGCCAGCTCGTCCCGCGACGGTTGGCCCCCGGTTACCAGGTTCTCGCTCGGTGTGTAAAAGTCATGGGCCTCGGCGGTGGCGGACAAGTCACCGGCGAGAGAATTGACGGCCCAGAGCAATAACAGGGCGGTAGTGGCACATCGGACGATGGAACTCATGGTGATTCACTCCTGCTTGAAATGAGGTAATTACGATAACACGGTCAAGGCGTCGTGGGCTTTTCGTTGTGGTTACGTCCACCCCTGAGTTTCTGACGGGATCCGCTCCACGACTCGGGTGACAGCGTCGATGGCGCCGGCCAGGTAGCCTGGAAACGGTTTTGACCACTCGCTGCCAATACCGGTCACGCGACCTCGCCAGGGGCCAGAGGGCGCTTCGATTTCCGGTGCCGCGACATGGGCGCCGCCGTCCCGTCGGTCAGCCGATGTAGCGGTGAGCGGGTCAAGCGCCCAGTCTTTAAGCAGTTCAGCTCGGGGCTCGGCCGCCTGTGGCCCAAACAACCGACCGAGCTGCGACCGGCAGTGGGCCTTTAACGTCGCCTCGGTCGCCGTCTGGCGCACCTGGGCCGGAACACCAAAGAAACCGAACAGCGCCGCCGCACCGCCCGGTACGGAGGCATCGTGAATTTCGTTCATGGGGCCGTGCAGGCTGCGAGCCTCACCCGATAGCCCCTGTTCCCGCCAGAACGGTGTGTCATACAGCGCGACGTACTTTGCGTGTGGTGCCATCCAGGTCGGCGTGAAGCGCCACTGCCGAGCCAGTGGCTCGGGCAACGGCGGATCAAAGGCGATGGTGCTTTCCGCCAGCCGCGGAGGCATGGCCAGCAGCACCCGCTGGACCTTTCGGGTGGTGACGGAATGGGCGATATCGACGCTATCAAGCTCAATATGATCATCGCGGTAGCGAAGGCTCTGGACCGTTTCTCCGGTCATTAACCGGGTTTTATCCAGCCGTCGGTGCAGGGCCTCCACCAGACTGGCCACGCCGCCCGCCAACCGCATGGAGGGCGGCGAGTTTACATAGCCATTGGTCCGAATGGGCGCAACATCGGGCGATCGCTCAATCACCATGGCGCCGGTTTCGAACTGCTCGAATACCTCCAGATCCATTGCCTGGATGAGTTGCATCAGTTGCGGCTGGAGCTCAGGCCAGAACCAGGATGGGCCCAGATCAAACCGATTGTGCGGGCCGGTCATATCGGGGAACGTGGGGGACTCGATACGACCGCCAAAGCGCGAGCGCGCTTCAATCAGCACATAGTCGGTAAGGCCCATCTGCTCCAGCCGGTAAGCCGCGTACAGGCCGCTCAAGCCGCCGCCGATGATCGCTATTGAGGCACTGTGCATAAACGAGCTCTTGTGTTTGATGGGCCAGGCTGTCGATGGGGCAGAGTTGATCCCTCATGCCTCGACGATTGCGATACGGCGAGGCGGGAGCCTGGGAGCATTCGGTGCCTTTCC
>NZ_DGMV01000032.1:41830-63573 GCF_002388575.1 Marinimicrobium sp. UBA4509 | reverse complement strand
AGGGAGCCTGGGATCATTCGGTGCCTTTCCTTTGGGGGTCAACTGGCAAGCCCGAGTAGGGTATTGGCCACGACGATGCCCACCACCACCTTCAGCGGCGACAGCTTCCAGACTGAGAGCAACACAAAGCCCGCGGCGGCGATCAGAAAGTCCGAGGGCGTAAGTACGGCGCTGGTCCACACCGGCTGGTAGAGGGCGGCGGCCAGTATCCCAACCACGGCGGCGTTGGCGCCGGCCATAAGCGGGAAAGCGAAGCGCTTCCGGCGCAGTTGGTCCCAGAAGGGCAGTACGCCCAGCAGTAGCAGCATACCGGGAAGAAAGATCCCCAGCACCGCAATGCTGGCCCCGAGCAGGCCGCCGAGATTGGCATCCACCGCACCCAGGTAGGCCGAGAAGGTGAACAATGGGCCCGGAATCGCCTGGGCGGCGCCGTAACCCGAAAGGAAGGCATCGGCGCTGACCCAGCCGGTGTCCACTACCCGGGATTCGAGCAGGGGCAGCACCACATGGCCGCCACCAAAGACCAGGGCGCCGGAGCGATAGAAGGCTTCGAACAGCGCCAGCGCGTGGGCGGGCCAGAGCGCTACCGCCAGTGGTAGGCCCCCCAGTAGGGCGAAGAAGGCCACCAGAAAAACCCTACCGGCCCGGCGCGACAAAGGCAGCGCTATATGTCCAGCCTCGGGGCGTTGGAGGTTTCGGCACCACACCAACCCGGCGAGTGCCCCAAGGGTGATGGCGCCAATCTGTCCAAATGCGGTCGGGATGAAAACCACCGCCGCAATGCCGCCCAGGGCAATCAGCGCACGGGTCCGGTCCGGACAGAGGTTGCGTGCCATGCCCCAGACCGCGTGGGCCACCACCGCGACGGCCACCAGCTTGAGGCCGTCGATGGCACTCTGCCCCAGGGGGCCGCCAAAGGCATCGGCCAGGTAGGCGAAGCCGAACAGCAGAGCGGCGGAGGGCAGGGTAAAGGCGACCCAGGCGAGCAGGGCGCCGATAAACCCCCCGCGTATCATGCCCAGGGCAAAACCCACCTGGCTGCTGGCCGGGCCAGGGAGGAACTGGCACAGCGCGATCAGGTCGGCATAGCCCTGTTCGCTCAGCCACTGCCGGCGTTTGATGAGTTCTTCGCGGAAGTAGCCCAGGTGCGCGACGGGGCCGCCGAAGGAGGTCAGCCCGAGTTTGAGGAACGCCAGAAAGACCTCGAGAGCTGAGCCTCGCGGGTGGGTGGTGGGGGTGTTCGCCTGGGGCACTGCTCTCCTCCGTAGTTGGTTTTAAGCTTCGCGGGCAAACACGCCTGCCTGGCGCAGGCAGTCCGGCGTGAACAGGAACTGGACCCGGGTGCCGCCTCCGGTGCGGTTGCCGATGGTCACCTCGCCGCCGAGATTTTTGCTGCGCTCCTGCATGATCGCCATGCCGTAATGGTTCAGCTTTTCGGGGTTCTCCGGAATGCCCACCCCGTCGTCGTCGATCACCACCGACACTTTATTGTGCCGGCGCTCAATCTGGATATCGACGCGCTGGCCCTGGCTGTGGTGCAGGGCGTTCTGGGTCGCCTCGCGCACAATCTGCAGTAGGTGGATTTCTTCGTTCGGCGTTAGCGGCAGGCTTTCCAGTTGGTAATCCAGCTCGATGGTCATCTCGGTCTGGGCGCTGAGCTGCTTCACGCTGGTTTGCAGGGCGCCGAGCAGCCCGGGGCCGTCCACTTTCAGACGGAAAGTCGTCAGTAGTTCGCGTAGCTGCCGGTAGGCGGAGCTCAGCCCCTCCTGCAATTCTTTGGAGACGTCTTCCAGCGTTTGCTTGTCGTCCTTGGCCAGCGCCCGGTTCAGGCGGGTGACCTGGATTTTCAGATACGACAGTGCCTGGGCCAGGGAGTCGTGCAGCTCCCGGGCGATCACCGTGCGCTCGTGGGCCAGGGACAGTCGCCGCGCGTTGTCTTCTTCCGCCTGCAGGCTCAGTGCCATGGCGATCTGGTCTGCCACCGACTGCAGTAATTGCTGCTGCCAGGGGGTGAGGCTGCCGCTGTCGCCCATACGACACACCAGTACGCCGTAGTGTTGCTGGTCGCGGTTCATGGGGAAACTGTAGCGATAGACGGGATCCGGCAAACCGGTGCCCTGGGCATTGCTCAGCAACTCGCCGCTCAGGCAATCACCGCAGTTACGGGTCATACAGATATCGTACTCGCTGTCCTCGGGTTTGACTTGACGATAGGGATGATCGCCAGCGGAGGTAATCAGGCACAGTTCCAGATCGTCCACTTGGGCGACTTCGGCGGCACGGGTGATGATTGGCTGAAAGTCGATGCCCTCGGGCTCCTGCTCGATGATCGTCTGAGCGGTCTGGTACAGAAACTCCAGCGTCGTATTGCTGCGCTGCAGCTCCCGGGTCTGTTGGGCAATCTGGGCTTCCATTTCCCCATGGGCGTAGGCGATGGCGCGGCTCATCTGGTTGAACGACTCGGCCACTTCGCCCAGCTCATCCATATAACGCGGCGCCAGTCGGTGCTCGTAGTCGCCCTGGCTGACCCGGCGGGTGACCCCCAGCAGCTCGGCCAGGGGCTGCTCCACCCGCAGGTGAAGCCAGTACACCACCACGGCGGCCAGCGCCAGAATGGTAAACAGGGCAATCACCTGAACCAGGCGCAGCAGCGAGGCATTGGTTTCGGCGTGACGTTGCAGTTCACCGACCGTGGCGTCGATCTGCTCGACCAGGGCCTCGGTGGCGGCAATGCGCTCGTCGGCGTTCAGGTTGTTGAGTTGCGTGCGCAGCTGTCGCCACTGGGCTTCGGTGGTTTCCAGCCGCTGTTCGAGCGCCGGGCTGCGGTGACGCAACAGCTCAAAAAGGGGGTGATTCCAGGTGCTTTCCAGTTGACCGAGGACCTGTTCGCGGCGCTCGGTGCTGGCGGCGGGGCTCTCTTCCAATGCCAGCAAGTGGTAGGTGTGCATGCGCAGGGAGCCGGCCAGGTTGATGGCGTGGGCGTCACTGTCGGCCCGGTCGGATAACCAGTAGGACGCGGCCATGGTCAGGGCGGCCAGAGCGACGATGCCCGCGAGGGCGAGCTTGATACTGAGAACCAGGGATTGGGTGCGCATAGCGGTGCCGTCTGAACGGGCCGGCCGGGACTTGAGTCCCGGCCGGCGTTTGACCGATGGGATCAGCTGCTGACTTTCTCCAGGGCCTGATCGATATCGGCAATAATATCATCGATGTGCTCAATACCAATGGACAGTCGCACCAAGTCCGCCGACACACCCGCGGATTTCAGCTCTTCCTCGTTCAACTGACGGTGGGTGGTGGTGGCCGGGTGGCAGGCCAGGGATTTGGCATCGCCGATGTTCACCAGGCGCAGAATCATCTGCAGCGCGTCGATAAACTGCGCCCCCGCTTCCTTACCGCCCTTGATACCGAAGCTCAGAATACCCGAGGCGCGTCCGCCGCTGATTTTCTGGCACAGGCCATTGTAGGGGCTGTCCGGCAGGGCGGCGTAGTTCACCCAGTTGACCTTGGGGTGCTGCTTCAGGTGTTGGGCGACCTTCAATGCGTTCTCGCAGTGACGCTCCATGCGAATGCCCAACGTCTCCAAGCCCTGCATGATCAGGAAGGCGCTGTGCGGTGCCAGGGCCGAACCGGTGTTGCGCAGCGGTACCACGCGGCAGCGGCCAATGTAAGCGGCCTCGCCCAGGGCTTCGGTGTAAATCACATTGTGGTAGGAGGGGTCCGGCTCATTCAGCATCGGGAAGCGTTTTTTGTTGGCGACCCAATCGAATTTGCCCGAGTCCACAATAACGCCGCCCACAGTGGTGCCGTGGCCACCAATGTATTTGGTCAGGGAGTGGACCACGATGTCCGCGCCGAACTCGAACGGCTTGCACAGGAAGGGGGTGGCGACGGTGTTGTCCACAATCAGCGGAATACCATGGCGGTGGGCGATGTCCGCCAGTGCTTGCAGGTCCACAATATTACCGGCGGGATTGCCAATCGACTCGCAAAACAGCGCCTTGGTTTTGTCGTCGATCAGGCTTTCCATTTTCTCCAGATCATCAAAGGACGCCATGCGCACATCGATGCCCTGACGGGGGAAGCTGTGGGCAAACAGGTTGTAGGTGCCGCCGTACAACTGACTGGTGCTGACGATATTGTCGCCGGCATCGGCGATGCATTGAATGGAGTAAGTAATCGCGGCCATACCCGAGGCCAACGCCAGGGCACCGATACCCCCTTCCATCGCCGCGACCCGCGCTTCCAGTACCGCGTTGGTGGGGTTCATGATGCGCGTGTAGATGTTGCCCTGCACCTTCAGGTCGAACAGGTCGGCACCGTGTTGGGTGTCATCAAAGGTGTAGGAGGTGGTCTGATAGATGGGGGTGGTGGCCGCATGGGTGGTCGGCTCGGGCTCGTACCCGCAGTGTAGGGCCAGTGATTCCAGCTTCATGGTCGGTTCTCCAAACAGGGCGCCGGTGGCGCGGGATTGTTGTTTTAAAGGATCGGAGACTGTACCACATCCAGGAATGAAAATGACTCGCAAAAACCCCACGTCTCTTACGGGATACCACCGATGAATTGAAGGGCGCCCAAGTCGTGGTTTTGTTGTCAGTTGGAATCCATGAGGTCAACGAAATCAATGGGTTAGGGGATCGGTGCGATACCTCCAAGGGGGTAGAAGGGGGCATTTGAAGGGCGTTGGGGGCAGTGGCGGGCTCGCGGATTATTGCGCACTATGAACGGGTGAAATTGATACCGAGCGATGCCCTGAGCCGGGCATTGTCATAGCCTCTGTTCAGGAGTCCGCGAATGAGTCACCTTCTCGACAAGCTGCGCTACTTTCAGGCGCAGCGAGAACCTTTTGCCGAAGGCCACGGCGTTACCACCGATGAAGATCGCCAATGGGAGCGCGGCTATCGCCAGCGCTGGCAGCACGACAAAATTGTGCGCTCCACCCATGGTGTGAACTGCACCGGTTCCTGCAGCTGGAAAATTTACGTGAAGAACGGTCTGGTCACCTGGGAAACCCAGCAGACCGACTACCCGCGTACCCGGCCGGACCTGCCCAACCACGAACCTCGTGGCTGCCCGCGCGGTGCCAGTTACTCCTGGTATATCTACAGCGCCAACCGCCTGAAATACCCCAAGGTGCGCCAGTCCCTGATGAAGCTCTGGCGCGAAGCCCGTCAGGAGCACACCGACCCGGTGGCCGCCTGGGCGTCCATTGTTGAAGACCCGGCCAAGGCGAAAAGCTACAAATCCCGTCGCGGCCTCGGTGGCTTTGTGCGGGCGCACTGGGACGAGGTGAATGAAATCATTGCCGCCTCGAACGTCTACACCGCAAAAACCTATGGTCCGGACCGGATCACCGGCTTCTCGCCCATTCCCGCGATGTCCATGGTGTCCTACGCCTCCGGTGCCCGTTATCTGTCCCTGATCGGCGGCAACTGCCTGAGTTTTTACGACTGGTACTGCGATCTGCCTCCCGCCTCACCACAGGTCTGGGGCGAGCAGACCGACGTGCCGGAATCCGCCGACTGGTACAACTCCTCCTACATCATCTGCTGGGGTTCCAACGTGCCCCAGACCCGCACCCCGGATGCCCACTTCCTGACCGAAGTACGCTACAAGGGCACCAAGGTCATCAGCATCACGCCGGACTACTCCGAAGTTGCCAAACTGACCGATCAGTGGTTGGCACCGCGCCAGGGGACCGATGCGGCCCTGGCCATGGCGTTCGGTCACGTGATCCTGAAAGAGTTCTACGTCGACTCCCAGAGTGAGTACTTCACAAATTATGTGAAGCGCTATACCGATATGCCCAACCTGGTCATCCTGGATGACGAAGGCGGTCGTCTGCAGCAGGGTCGCTTTCTGCGCGCGGCGGATCTGGTGGATAACTTGGGCGAGGAAGCCAACCCGGACTGGAAAACCATTGCCATTAACAGCGACGACCAGCGTCTGGTCAGCCCCAATGGCTCCATCGGTTACCGCTGGGGTCGCCCGGAGGGCCAAGCCGGCCGGTGGAACCTGGAGAACCGCGATGGCAAAACCGGCGAAGAAGTGGATCTGCAGCTGTCCCTGAAAGGCAACAGCGATGAAGTGGCCGAAGTCGCGTTCCCCTACTTTGGTTGTAAAGAGCACGACTACGGTTATTTCCAGCACACCGAACACGCCGAAGTGCAGATGCGCAAGGTGCCGGCCAAACGCGTCAAGCTGGCCGATGGCCGCGAGGTGTTGGTCGCTACCGTGTACGACCTCACTCTGGCCAACTATGGCGTGGACAATGGTCTGGACGATCCCAACTGCGCCCAGAGTTTTGATGACGACAAGCCCTACACGCCCAAGTGGCAGGAGCGCGTGACCGGGGTCAAACCCGAGCATGTGATCCGCGTTGCCCGGGAGTTTGCCCGCACCGCCGATAAAACCCACGGCCGCTCCATGATCATTGTGGGCGCCGGTATGAACCACTGGTTCAACATGGACATGAACTACCGCGGCCTGATCAACATGTTGATGATGTGTGGCTGCATCGGTCAGAGCGGCGGCGGCTGGGCGCACTATGTGGGTCAGGAAAAGCTGCGCCCGCAGACGGGCTGGCAGCCCCTGGCCTTTGGTCTGGACTGGCAGCGTCCGCCCCGGCAGATGAACGGTACCTCATTCTTCTACGCGCATTCCGATCAGTGGCGCTACGAAAAACTGAACATGAGCGACCTGGTTTCGCCCTTGGCGAACAAGGACAAATGGCAGTCCAGTATTCTGGATTACAACACCCGCGCCGAGCGCATGGGCTGGTTGCCGTCCGCGCCGCAGTTGGCGACCAACCCGCTGAAACTGGCCGAAGCCGCCAAGGCGGCCGGTAAAGACGTCAAAGATTATGTGCGCGATCAGTTGGTCAGTGGCGAGCTGAAGTTCGCCTGCGAAGATCCGGACAGCCCCCAGAACTACCCGCGCAATATGTTCATCTGGCGTTCCAACCTGCTGGGCTCCAGCGGCAAGGGCCACGAATACATGCTGCGCCACCTGCTGGGTACCAAGCACGGCCTGATGAACAAAGACCTGGGCGAAACCGGCGAGGCCAAGCCCGAGGACGTCACCTGGCGCGATGAGGCGCCGGAGGGCAAGGTGGACCTGTGGGTGACGCTGGATTTCCGTATGTCCACCACTTGCCTGTATTCCGACATCGTTCTGCCGACCGCGACCTGGTACGAAAAGGACGATATGAACACCTCGGATATGCACCCCTTTATCCACCCGCTGACCGAAGCGGTGGACCCGGTGTGGGAATCGCGCAGCGACTGGGACATTTTCAAAGGCATCGCCAAAAAATTCTCCGCGTTGAGCAACGGCCATCTGGGGGTGGAGCAGGATGTGGTGACCACACCCATCATGCACGACTCCCCGGGAGAAATGGCGCAGCCCTACGGCGTCAAAGCCTGGTGGAAAGGCGAGTGCGATGCGGTACCCGGCGTGACCATGCCCAACATCAACGTAGTGGAGCGGGACTACCCCAACACCTATCACCGCTTCACCTCGCTCGGTCCCTTGATGGACAAGCTGGGCAATGGCGGCAAGGGCATCAACTGGGATACCAAAGAGGAAGTTGAATTCCTCGGCAAACTCAACCGCGTGCATCATGAAGAGGGCGCCAACCAGGGCCGCCCGCGGATCGAGTCCGCCATTGATGCCTGTGAAGTGATCCTGTCCCTTGCGCCGGAAACCAACGGCCATGTGGCGGTAAAAGCCTGGGACGCCCTCGGCAAAATTACCGGTCGGGATCACAAGCACCTGGCGTTGCCCAAAGAGGAAGAGAAAATTCGCTTCCGCGACATTGTCGCCCAGCCGCGCAAGATCATTTCCTCACCCACCTGGTCGGGTCTGGAAGACGAGCACGTGTCCTACAACGCAGGCTACACCAACGTGCATGAGCTGATCCCTTGGCGCACCATCACCGGTCGTCAGCAGTTCTATCAGGATCACGAGTGGATGCTCGACTTCGGTGAGCAACACTGCCTGTACAAGCCGCCGGTAAACCTGAAAACCGTCGAGCCGATTCTCAATCAGCGCAGCAATGGCAACAAAGAGCTGGTGCTCAACTGGATCACCCCGCACCAAAAATGGGGCATCCACAGCACCTACTCGGACAACCTGCTGATGCAGACCCTCTCGCGCGGTGGCCCGATCGTGTGGCTGAGCGAGAAGGACGCGAAGGAAGCGGGCATTGAGGATAACGACTGGATCGACGTGTTCAACGTCAACGGCGCTATCGCCTGTCGTGCGGTCGTCTCCCAGCGGGTGCCCGAGGGCATGAGCATGATGTATCACGCCCAGGAGCGGATCATCAACACGCCAGGATCGAACCTGACCAAAACCCGCGGCGGGATTCACAACTCTGTGACCCGTGCGGTGATGAAACCCACCCATATGATCGGTGGCTACGCCCAACAGGCCTACGGCTTCAACTATTACGGCACCGTAGGCTGCAACCGCGACGAATTCGTCATTGTCCGCAAGATGGACAAAGTCGACTGGCTGGACACTGAGTGAGGTAGTGCAATGAAAGTAAGAGCCCAAATCGGCATGGTGCTGAACCTGGACAAGTGCATTGGTTGCCACACCTGTTCAGTGACCTGCAAAAACGTCTGGACCTCGCGCGAAGGTGTCGAGTACGCCTGGTTTAACAACGTCGAAACCAAGCCCGGGGTCGGCTATCCCAAAGAGTGGGAAAACCAGAACAAGTGGAACGGTGGCTGGAAACGCGACAAGAAAGGCAAGATCAAGCCGCGTATCGGCGGCAAGCTGCGGGTACTGGCGAACCTGTTCGCCAACCCAGATCTGCCGGAAATTGACGACTATTACGAGCCGTTCGATTTTGACTATCAGACCCTGCACACCGCCGGTGATAAAAAGCACCAGCCGACCGCGCGTCCGCGCTCGCTGGTGTCCGGTCAGCGGATGGAGAAAATCGAGTGGGGTCCGAACTGGGAGGAGATTCTCGGCACCGAGTTTGAAAAGCGTCGTAAGGACGTGAACTTCGATCAGGTACAGGCCGATATCTACGGGCAGTTTGAAAATACCTTCATGATGTACCTGCCCCGGTTGTGCGAGCACTGCCTGAACCCGGCCTGTGTTTCTTCTTGTCCCTCGGGTGCGATCTACAAGCGCGAGGAAGACGGCATTGTGCTCATTGATCAGGATAAGTGTCGTGGCTGGCGCATGTGTGTCTCGGCCTGTCCGTACAAGAAAATTTACTACAACTGGAAGAGCGGTAAGTCCGAGAAATGTACCTTCTGCTATCCGCGTATTGAAGTGGGTCAGCCCACCGTCTGCTCGGAAACCTGCGTGGGTCGCATCCGCTACCTGGGTGTGCTGCTGTACGACGCGGACCGCATCGAAGAGGCGGCCAGTGTGGCCAACGAGGCGGACCTGTACCAGGCGCAACTGGACATCTTCCTGGACCCGAACGACCCGGCGGTGATTGCCGCGGCTCAGGCCGAAGGTATTCCCCAGGGCTGGATCGACGCCGCTCAGAACTCGCCCACCTACAAAATGGCGGTTGAGTGGAAAGTGGCGCTGCCGTTGCACCCGGAATACCGCACCCTGCCCATGGTCTGGTACGTGCCGCCGCTGTCACCGATTCAGAGTGCGGCCGAAGCGGGCCATGTGGGCATGAATGGCGAAATTCCCGACCTGAAATCCCTGCGGATTCCGATTCGTTACCTGGCCAACCTGCTCACCGCCGGGGAAGAACAGCCGGTAGTGGAAGCGCTGGAGCGGATGATCGCCATGCGCGCCTACAAGCGCTCCCAGCATGTGGACGGCGTGGAAGATCTCGAGGTGCTCAAGCAGGTCGGTCTGAGTGTGGCCCAGGTGGAAGACATGTACCGCTATATGGCCATTGCCAACTATGAAGATCGCTTCGTGATTCCCACCAGTCACCGGGCCTACGCCGAAGACGCCTACGACATGAAAGGCGACTGCGGTTTCAGTTTCGGTAATGGCTGTGCGGACGGCACCAGCGAAACCAGCCTGTTCGGCGGCAATCGCGCCGGGGTTCGCCAGATCATTCCTGCCATCCTGCAGGATTAGGAGAAAGACCGATGAAAAGTTTACGCGTTATTTCTCTGCTGATGGAGTACCCCACGGCAGAGTTGATGGAAGCTCAAGACGAGCTCAAAGCTCTGGTCGCCAGTATGAACCTCAAGGGCAAGCAGCGCGATGCGCTGTTGGCCTTTGTCGAGCAGCGCACCAGTGGTGACCTGATGGACTGGCAGTCCGAGTACGATGCGCTGTTTGAGCGCGGTCGTTCCCTGTCGCTACTGTTGTTCGAGCATGTGCATGGCGAATCCCGGGATCGCGGTCAAGCCATGGTGGACCTGATGAACCAGTACCAGCAGGCGGGACTGGCCATCGACGCCAACGAACTGCCGGACTATCTGCCTCTATACCTGGAGTTTCTGTCCACTCAGGGGCCGGACAACGCGCGCGCGGGACTGCAGGAGGTGGAGCATATTCTCGGCCTGCTCGCCGCTCGATTGAAGGAGCGTGAGTCCAACTACGCGGCGCTGTTTGAAGCGCTGCTGCACTGGTGTGGCGATCGGGTCAACATCGAGCAGATCCGGGAGCAGGTGGCCGGTGAAGCCCGCGATGATACCCCCGAGGCGTTGGACAAGGTGTGGGAAGAAGAAGCCGTGAGCTTCGGCCCGGACGCCCAGGCCGAAGGCTGCAATGTTCAATACCGGCCGGAGTCCGGCCAGCGTCGGGATCAGGAGCAGATACTGAACCTGATGGAACCTCAACCAGTAAAAAATCGTCAGGAGGCATGATGTCCACTTTTCATCTATTCGCGTTTGGCATCTACCCCTATATTGCGCTGGCGGTGATGTTTATCGGTACCTGGATCCGGTACGACCGGGAGCAGTACACCTGGAAGGCCAGCTCCAGTCAGTTGCTGGAGAAGAAGTGGCTGCGCATCGGTAGCATTCCGTTTCACATCGGGATCATCGGCATTTTCTTTGGTCATCTGGTGGGGCTGTTGACCCCGGTGGAGGTGTGGCACCTGTTGGGCGTGAGTGCCAGCGCCAAGCAGATCCTGGCCGTGGTGGCCGGTGGCCTGTTCGGGGTGCTGTGTCTGTTCGGTCTGGTGGTATTGACGCTGCGCCGCCTGTTCCATCCGCGCATCCGTCCCAACAGCAAGCCCATGGATATCGTGGTGTTGTTCCTGCTGTTGGCGCAGTTGTTGCTCGGCCTGGCTTCCATCTTCATCTCCGTTGGTCATCTGGACGGCGCGGTAATGCTGCAACTGATGCACTGGGCTCAGAGCGTCTTCCTGCTGCGCGGGTTGAGTGGTGCGGAATACATTGTCGGTGTGCACTGGATCTTCAAAGCGCACCTGGTGTTGGGGCTGACCATCTTCCTGTTGTTCCCCTTTACCCGTCTGGTGCATCTGTTGAGTGTGCCGGTGAAGTATTTGGGCCGGAATTATCAGGTGGTTCGCCGTCGGGCGAGAGCGTCGATGTAGATCACGTGTGGTTACGGCGGATGCGCTTCGCTCCGATGCGTCGGACCGATCCGCCCTACGCGGGTCTATACCGCTGCGCTCGGCCGTAACCCAAACGCGATCTTTCTACCAAACCCAAAACCCCGACTCCACCTTAAAACGGACTCACACCATGATCACCGTCAACCAAACCCAAATCCCCGAAGACAAAGTCCTCGCGGAAATGCAATACCACCCGGCGGAATCCCGGCGGGAGGCCATGTTCAAAGCGGCCGAATCCCTGATCATCGGTGAGCTGTTTCGACAGCGCGCCAAAACGCTCGGCATTCCGGTCAGTGATGACACCGTGGAAAGCTCCGATGAAGATTTCATCGAAGCCCTGATCGAGCAGGAAGTGGCCATACCCGATGCTTCAGAGGAAGATTGCCGGCAATATTTCGAGGCCAACCCGGGCAAATTCGAAACCTCGCCACTGCTGGAGGTAAAGCACATTCTGCTGGCAGTGCCGAAAGAAGACGACGCCGGACGGGCCGAAGCCAAAATGCGCGCCGATGCCCTATTGGATATCCTCAAGGGCGGTGCCGATTTTGGCAAACTGGCCAAGCGGGAATCTTCCTGCCCCTCGAAAGAAACCGGTGGCAGCCTCGGTCAGCTCAGCAAAGGCCAGACCGTTCCGGAGTTCGAACGTCAGGTGTTCGTCGCCGAGCCGGGCCTGATGCCCCGCCCGGTGGAATCCCGCTACGGGTTTCACCTGGTGTACATCGAGCGCAAGATTCCGGGAAAACCGTTGACCTTTGATCAGGCCCGGGAAAAGATCGCCGAGTATCTGAATGAAAAAGTCCGGCGCAAGGCGATTGCCCAGTACATTCAGGTATTGATCGCGGAGGCGGAGATCGAGGGATACGATTTCCAGGTGGATGGTTCGCCGTTGATGCAGTAGGTCGGGTGCAAACCTCAAGGCTCACTCTGCGCGGTATGCCTTAACCGCAACCGCGCTCGCAACCACCGGGCCAAAATATCCACCCCGATGTTCAACAACGCGGTAATCAAAATCAACACCATCGCCCGGTCGAAGCGAATTTCCTGAATCGCGCTGTCCACATAAAAGCCGAGAGTCGCAATACCCAGAATCCCGAGAATGGCGGTCTCGCGCATGATGATTTCCCAGCGGTAAAACAGGAATGCCAGGAAGGGGCCATAAATCCGTGGCGTCAGTTCATAGCCGTAGCGCTCGACCCCTCGGGGGGCGTCCGGGCGCAGGGTGATTTCGTTGGTGCGCCGGCCGATCAGGTGGCCAATGATACCGCTGTTATGCACCGCCAGGGCGATCACCGCCGGCAGCATGGAGGGGCCCCAGAGCTGCAACAGAATAAACGCCAGCAGATATTCCGGGGTCGAGCGCAGCACCACCAGCACCGTATGGCCGACGGGGCCGGTCAGGCGATTGGTAAAGTGCCGTGAGGCGAGTGGATACAACAGCAATGTCAGAATGCCGGTCAGTACCAGGGCAATCTGGGTGAGCACCAGAGTATTCCAGATACCCGGCAGTGCCTGGGTGCTGAACAGTTCCGCCAGCCAAAGCCACAATCCCTCCAGCCCCTCACCGTTGTGCAGGGGCGCGGGCACTATGTCCTCGGTGAAAAAACGGGTGACGTTTTGCCAGCGAATCGGCAGGCCGCTGCCGAGCAGAAACGGTGCGGCGATCAGATACAGGGGAATCAGTTTCGGACGGGCCCACAGGCGCAGGGTGCTGATCAGCACATAGAACAGTAACAGTAGCGCGCCCACCACGGCGTAGTGCCCCTGGGCAAACGCCGATTCCAGATAGAAGCCCAGCGTCGGCATGCCCACAAAACCCAGCACCGCACTGGAGCGGATGCCGCATTCCAGGCGGTAGGCGGTGTAGGTGACCAGATGGGGCCAGGCCTGGCTGAACCGGGTGTACACCAGGGCGACGACCGATCCCGTGCCGAAGGGCAGGGTGGTGTGCGGTAGCGGGTCAGTTTCCTCCAGTATTTCGGCGTAGACCTTGCCGAATACGCCCGCATAGGGAATGGCAATGGCGAGCACCCCGGTCAGCGGATGCAGGCCGAAAAACTGCAGAAAGATCAGCGCCCAGAAAAGTTCGTGAATGGCCCGAATAAAGGCGCAAAAAGTGCGCACGATTTTTGAGCTAAATACCAGAGCCAACAGCAGCCCGGCGGTCGCGCCCAGCCCCACGCCGACAAAAGCAAAGGCGAGGGTTCGGACCAGCGCCTCGCCGAGGTAATCAGTCTGGGTGAAGTCGGGGCGAATCAGCCCGGAAAACAGTCGGTCCAACTCACCCCAGGGATCGTGGGCGCTGATGCCCAGGTCGGCGACAAACAGACAGGCCAGGGCCAGCGCGACAAAAGCCAGACTGGTTCTTACACTTGCGGATCGCCACATAAACAGCCCGTTACCCGACTCAGTACAGCGTCAGCAGGTCACTGGCCTGCAGACGATCGCGGGGTTCGTCCAGGGCAATGCCGCCGTCGGCGATACCCACCACCCGATCGGCAAAGTGCAGGGCCAGTTCGACATCGTGCATGGCGAGCACTGACGTGGGGTAGGCGTCGGTGAGTGCCGCCAGGACCCGTTCCACCATGGGGCCATCGAGGGCCGACGCCGGCTCATCCGCCAACAGGATTTCACCTTTCTGGTGAATGACCCGCGCCGCCGCCACGCGCTGGCGCTGACCACCGGAAAGCTCCCCGGTTGCGGTCCAGCATTTGTGGTCGATGTCGAGGGTTTCCAGGATCGGGCGGATCTGCTCGATATCCCGCTTGAACGGGCGTAGCAGAGACAACAGGTTGTGGGTCGTGGAGTGCCGCTTCAGCCCGCCCATATAGACGTTGTGAAACACGCTCAGGGCCGGAACCAGCCCGAGGTCCTGGGGCATCAACGCCGCGCCCAGGGGGCGCCACTGCTGGTACATCAGACTAAGCAGAGTGGACTTGCCCGCGCCGCTCTTGCCCACCAGGGCCACAGTCTGACCGCGCACCACATCAAGGCTGAGAGGGCCGAGTACGCGCAGGTCGCCGTAGTCGGCGACCACATCGGTCAGGGACAGCGCCGTCATCAGTCCAGCAGACCGATTTCTTTGGCCACGTCACGGATGACCGCGTAATTGTCATTACTCGCGGGCACGAACGCGGAGCGGGGGAAGCTTTCCAGCATCGCCGGGTCGTCCATGCCAATCAGCGCCGCTCGCACTTTCTCGGTAAAACCTTCGCCAAAGCGCTCATCCACGTCACCGCGAATGCTCCACTGGTAGTTGGGGTAGCTGGGGGTTTTATACACCACGAAAGCCTCGTCCGGATCGACATTGCCGGCTTCAATTTCGGTTTCCCACACGGTGTAATTCACCGCGCCCAGTTGATAGGCGCCGGAGGCCACCATGGATGCGGTGCGACTGTGGTTGCCGCTGTAGCCGACCCGTGAGAACACCTCATCGGGCGCCTCACCAAAGGCCTCGCGAATATAATACTCGGGCACCAGACGGCCTGAGGTGGAGCCTTTGGAGCCAAAGGTGAAGGTCATGCCCCGCATGGCCTCGGTCAGCCCAGAGTTGGGCTCAAGCCCGGTGCTTTTGTGGGCCACAATATAGGTGTAAAACGCCTGATCTTCGGTCCCTTGGGCTAAAGCCTGGGAGCCGGGTACCCGTTCCCGGGCCTGGACCCCGGAAAGCGCACCGAACCAGGCCAGTTGTACTTGGTCGTTGCGGAAGGCGCTCACGGCTGCCGCGTAAGACTTGACCGGTACAAAGCGCACGTCGACCCCAAGCTCCTCTTCCAGATAGTCCGCCACGGCCTGAAATCGCTCCTGAAGCCGGGTTTCATCTTCATCGGGAATGGCGGTGAACACAAAGGTCTGGGCACTGGCACCCAAGGAGGTCAAGCCCAGCACCACAGCGGTGAAGGCAAAGCGAAGGAGGTTGCGTCCTAACATGGTCAAATCCTCTGGTGTGAGTAAAACTGAATGGGCATTCAATCGGTATGGTACCGGAATCCCGATGATCTGTCCGGGGTGCTCTGATGAGTATAGTGTGCCGGCCGATCCACTACGCGATACGTGAATACCGGGTAAACAGACGCGTCCGAGGCGCACGCGGCGGCGTATGAACGGAATATGCGCTGGACTGTCGTGTTAATCTTCGGCCAGCAAATCGTTCAAAAGGTGGTGATGGTGAAACAACGGGGGCACATCGCATTGATTACGCCCGCGGCGCCGGGCTCCAGGGCCGGCAACCGTGCGACGGCGAGCCGCTGGGCTGGATTGTTGAGGCCCCTGGGCTATCGGGTCTCGATTCATTTGTCGGAGGATGCGCCGACAGGCCGTGCGCCGGACCTGATTCTGGCCCTGCACGCCTGGCGCAGTCACGCTGCCGTCCTTGCCTGGAGGCGGGCCCATCCGGACTCTCCGCTGGTTGTGGTGCTGACCGGAACGGACGTGTACCGGTTTCAGGTCAGCGAGCCCGAGACAGTTTACGCCAGCCTGGATGCGGCGGATGCTCTGATCGGCTTGCACGACTGTCTGGAGGAGGACCTGCCCGAGCGTTACTGGCCGAAGTTGCATGTGGTGCATCAGTCCGCCGAGCCGCTGCCGCCCGGAGTCCCTCAAGCGGTTCGGCGCACGGTGGACATTCTTGTCGCGGGGCACCTGCGGGAAGAGAAGGACTCCCTGCGGGCGGCCATGGCCGTGCGGGATCTTCCTCTGGATTCCCGGCTGAGAGTCGTGCAGTTGGGCGGTGCGCTCTCGGAGGACTGGGCCGAGGCCGCCGAAGACGAGGCGCGACGTAATCCGCGCTATCGCTGGCTGGGGGATCAGCCCCGTTGGCGGGTCAGGCAGTGGATGGGGCGGGCGCGGGCCATGGTCATCAGCTCCCGAATGGAGGGCGGTGCCAATGTGGTCAGCGAGGCCTGTGTCGCCGGGTTACCAATCATTGCGTCGGATATTGCCGGCAACCGTGGGTTGCTCGGGGAGGACTACGTGGGCTATTACCCGATGGGCAACACCGTCGCCCTGCGGGAGTGTCTGTTGCGTATCGAACGAGACCCGGTCTGGCGGCGCCGGCTCAGGGACCAGGTGATGGCTCGAGCTCCCCTGTTTCAGCCCGAGGCGGAGCAGCGCGCTCTGGGGCAGATCATTGAACGGGTCACCTCTGCCTGAGCTATGGTATCTATAAAGTATGATAAATTAACAAATGGCTGTGAAAGGAATAGTCTGTTGTTATTGATTGAACGATCTGAGGAGTTTTTGTGACGCTGACCAAGCGTGTTGCCCTTTCGGCGGCACTGTTAATCACCGGCCTGTTTGGCGGAATGCTGTCCGTTGCGGCGGAGTCACGACTACAGGTGGTGGCGACCACCGGCATGGTGGCGGATGTGGTGCGTGAGGTCGGGGGAGATCACGTGCGTGTCGAAGGGCTGATGGGGCCGGGGGTGGACCCGCACCTGTACCGCCAGACCCGCCGCGATATTACCGCGCTCAGCCGGGCCGATGCCGTTTTCTGGAACGGCCTCTACCTGGAGGCCCAGTTGGAAGAGTTCCTGGAACGTCTGGCCCAGCGTCGTCCGGTCTTCGCGGTAGCGGAAGGAGTGCCCGAGCGCTTGCGTCTGTCGGATGAAGAATACCGGAACCAGTCGGATCCACACGTCTGGATGGACCCGGGTCGCTGGCGCTATGGGGTTGAAGCGGTGCGCAGCGCATTGGTGGAGCTCCGCCCGGACCAGAAAGCCTACTTTGACCAGCGCGCTGAGGCCTATCTGAGCGAGCTGGAAACACTCAATGACTACGCACTTCAGGTGTTGGGCAGCGTCCCGGAAGGTAAGCGGGTGTTGGTTACCGCTCACGATGCCTTCGGCTACTTTGGGGATGCCTACGGATTCGAGGTGCTGGGGATTCAGGGCTTCTCGACGGAAAGCGAGGCCGGTCTGTCGCGAATCGAAGCGCTGGTTGATCTGTTGGTCGAGCGCGAAATCGGGGCGATTTTTGTCGAATCATCGGTGTCGGATCGGAACGTCCGGGCGCTGATTGAGGGCGCCGCCGCGCGCGGTCACTCGGTGCGCATTGGCGGTGAGCTGTACTCCGATGCCATGGGGCCCGCCGGCACCTACGAAGGTACCTGGCTGGGAATGATCGATCACAACGTCAGTACCATTGCCCGTGCGTTGGGCGGTGAAGTCCCGTCCTGTGGCCGGCTCGGGAAACTGAAACACGCCGGGGCCAGGGAATGAACGCCAAAGGGCAACTCAGTGAAGCCGTGACCGCCAGTCCATTATCGATTCAGGGGCTGACCGTCAGTTATGACCACCGGCCCGTGGTTTACTCCGTGGACCTGTTGCTGAAGCCAGGCCGTATGACCGCGATTGTTGGCCCCAATGGCGCGGGCAAGTCAACCCTGCTCAAAGCCGCGCTCAGTATCACCCGCAGCCTGACCGGGGATGTAAGGGTTTTTGGCCGACCGCTGGCGCAGATGACCGAAGACATTGCCTACGTGCCGCAACGCAACAGCGTCGATTGGGACTTCCCGGCCACCGTGCTCGATGTGGTCACCATGGGACTGTTTCGCAAACTGCGCTGGTGGCAGCTGACCCGCCGCAGCCATACCGACAAGGCCATGGAAAGTCTCACGCGGGTGGGGATGGAAGCCTTCGCGGATCGGCAGATCGGTGAACTGTCTGGTGGTCAGCAGCAGCGGGTCTTTCTGGCGCGGGCGCTGGTCCAGAACGCGGCGCTGACCATTCTCGATGAACCCTTCGCCGGGGTGGACGCGGCCACCGAGCGGGCCATTGTCGAGGTCTTGAAGCAGTTGCGCGAAGAGGGGAAAACCCTCTTGTGTGTTCACCACGACCTGTCCACGGTGCGAGATTACTTCGATGACGTGTTGCTGCTCAATGTGCGGCGCGTGGCCGCCGGTCCGGTCGATCAGGTATTCACGGCGGAGAACCTTCAGGCCACCTATGGCGGGCGCCTCAATCCGGTGCAGTTGGAGCGGTTGGTGCCGGCGGTCTCGGAGGAGCCATGATGGACGCCTGGTGGCCGGCACTCATTTTCTCGGCGGGCTATAACACCACGCTGGTGACTCTGGGAGCCATGCTGTTGGGCGCCGGGGCGGGCATGATCGGTGCGTTTGTCCTGTTGCGCAAACGCTCCCTGGTCAGCGACGCCATCACCCATGCCACCCTCCCCGGGTTGGCGATGGCCTTTGTACTGATAGGTGCGGTTCAGGGTGATGGTCGCTGGCTGCCCGGACTGCTATTGGGCGCCGCGTTGAGTGCCGCCCTAGGACTCTGGCTGGTGCAGTGGATCAGCGCCCGCACCCGTCTGGGTGAAGACGCAGCGATTGGGGCGGTCCTGTCCACGTTTTTTGCCTTCGGTGTGGTCCTCATTACGGTCATTCAATCCATGAACGTCACCGGTCAATCGGGCCTGACTGGCTACCTGGTGGGTTCTACTGCCGGAATGTTGGCCGTCGAGGCCAAGCTGATCGCCTCCTGTGCGCTCGGGCTGCTCTTGGCGGTCTTTATTTTGCGCCGGGAATTTTTGTTGGTCTGCTTTGATCCGGAGTTTGCGCAAACCCAGGGGGTCAATACCGGGCGGGTAGACCTGTTACTGTTGCTGTTGTTGATGGCGGTGGTGGTCATCGGCCTGAAGGTGACCGGGTTGATTCTGGTGGTGGCACTCACCATCACCCCGCCGGTAAGTGCTCGCTTCTGGACCAACCGGCCGCCGCGCATGGTGGCGCTGGCGGCGGTGCTGGGCGCCTTGGCGGCTTATCTGGGCGTTACCCTGTCGAGTGCGCGCGCGAGTCTTCCCACCGGCTCATTGATTGTCTTGTCGGCGTTTGCGATTTTTCTGATGTCGTTCCTCGCCGCGCCGCGTCGCGGTGTGTTCGCCTCTTTGCTCGCCCACCAGCGGTTTCGTCGGCGGGTTCATTTGCGCCAGGGGCTGCTGTCGATGTCACGCAACGAGCCAATTTTTGATGGCCTCACGTTGCGGTTGTTACGTCGGGCGGGCCACATCCGGCGCGATGGGGTCGCCACGGCCCAGGGGCGGGCGGCGGCCCGGGAGGCGGAGCATGAAGAGCGGCTCTGGGCCTTGTACCGCCGGCTCTATCCCGGCGACGCCCTGCACCGCGAGCATGCGGGTCTGGATCCGATTGCACGGGTCTTGCCGCCGGATGCCATTGATGAGCTTGAACAGCGGTTGCTCGCGAGCGGGGGTAGGGCATGAGCGATTTCATGATGTTCAGCCTGGTGCCCATGACCGTGGCCATCATTATCAGCATGACCTGTGCGCTGTTGGGCAACTTCCTGGTATTGCGCCGGCAGAGTCTGATCAGCGATGCCATCAGTCACGTCGCCCTGCCGGGCATCGTGGCCAGCTTTCTGCTTACCGGCACCATTGCCTCCACGGCCATGATGCTGGGTGCCGGGGTCTCGGCACTGGTGACGGTGGCCATGATCGACGCCATACGCCGGTTCGGGCGAGTGGAAATCAGTGCGGCCATGGGGGTGACCTTTACCAGCCTGTTTGCCCTGGGAGTGCTGTTGCTGGAAGTGAGTCAGGCCAGCGGCGTACACATTGATGTGCAGCACGCCCTATACGGAAATCTGGAGAGTCTGATCTGGTTTGAAGGCGTCGGTCTTTCATCCCTGGTTGATCCGGCGGCGCTGGCCACTCTGCCACCGCAACTGGCTCGTGTCGGGGTGGTGGCACTGGTGGTACTGGTGTTCGTGGTGGTGTTCCGCCGTCACTTGATTCTGGGAAGTTTTGATTCGGAATTCGCCGCCAGCATCCGCGCCCGCCCGGCGCTGGTGGATCTTCTGCTGGTCACCATGGTGGCGGTGGCGGCCATCGCGGCCTTTGAAGCGGTGGGCTCCATTATCGTGATCGCCATGTTCATCTGCCCGGCGGCGGCTGCCCGCCTGATGACCAATCACCTGGGCAAACAGCTCGCCTGGAGTCAGCTCTTTGCCCTGATATCCGCCGTCGTGGGCTACTGGTTGGCGGGCTACGGCCTGATCGCGCTGGGGCTGGATATGTCGCTGAGCGCCGCCGGCATGATCGCCACCGTGGCCGGGCTTATTCTGCTGCTGACCTGCCTCTGGGGCCCGCAGCGACGCGGCCGTGCGGTGCTTGCGAACGCCTAAGCACCGCTTCGGATCGTCGGCTTATCGAGCGCGATACCAGCCATCCTCACCGAGAATTGTCTCCAGCGTGTAATCGCCGGCCTGTTCGTCACTCAAAGTGGTTTGCCATTTCACCCGCTTGTCGGGCTGCGCGCCTGGTCCGCGGCTGTCGTACTCACCGTAAAGTACGGTGTGCTCCGCGTCCGGCTTGGACCAGTTATGCCAGCCCTCGGGCTTGATGTGTGGCCCCATGTCGGTGTTGATAAACACCGTGCGGGCAAAGTCTCGCCAGGGGCGCCCGAGGTAAACCTCATCTACACCCTCGGCGGCGGTGAGTGTTGCGTTCAGAAACACAAAGCCGTGGGAGATGCCCTCCGGTGTCGAGGCCGCCGTGATATAAGAATCACTTTTCGAGTGGATCTGGCAGTGGTCGAACACCGCCGTGGCGCGACCGAAAATAAAATCCGTGGTGCCTTCGACATAACAGTTCCGGAAGTACTGCCGTTTGCCTTCCCCGGTCAGGTAGAGCGTATCCTGATGGCCGAGAAAGCGGCTGTTGTAAAAACTCACCCGATCGGCATTGACCGCCAGTGCGACCGCCTGGCCCACCGGGCCGGCGGTATTTTCAATGGTCAGATTTTCACCGTGGAAGTCATCGCCATCTACCTGCAGGGTGGCGGTGTGGAAGGTGCTATTGCGGCCCTTGTCGATCTGCTTGAAGTGATCGCCCCAGGTGATGATGGTCTTGCCGGCGTCCTCGCCAATCAGAGACACCATCGGGTTCCACTCATACACACGGACCTTCTCCCGATAAGTGCCGTTCTTGATGTGGATGGTGATGCGTTTGTCGGGAAAGGCTTTGGTGTTATCGATCGCGGCCTGAATGGTGTCGTAATCACCGCTGCCGTCCGGGGCGACGGTCATCTCATAGACGATATCCGCCCGCACAGGCAGGGTCGCCAGCAGTGATAGCATAAAAAATACAACGATACGGTATCCGATCTTCATGGTTGACTTCTCTCTCTCAGTTCATTGTTTTTTGGTTTGACGTATTATTGTAAACCATTGGTGTTTTTCACACTTGGGTAACGGCGGATGCGCTT
>NZ_DGMV01000032.1:39715-41726 GCF_002388575.1 Marinimicrobium sp. UBA4509 | reverse complement strand
GCCGAAGGCGCATCCGCCGTTCCCACACTTTCCCGCATCCGCCGTAACCGACTCTCCGCCAACCACATCACCCCCGCAACTTCGCCGCTTCCTCCACCACAATCCCATGGCGCCGCGCCAATGCCAACCGGTCATCATCGTAACCGCCCCCAATCACCGTCGCCACCGGAATATCCCGCTTAAGCAATTCACTCAACACCCGCCGATCCCGCTCTCGAATGCCCGCCTCCGTAATGTTCAGCCTCCCGAGCGGGTCTCCGGCATAGACGTCTACCCCCGCATCATAGAGGACGATATCGGGCTGAAAATCCGTAAGTACCTGTTCGAGAGTGTCCATCACCACCCGCAGATAATCCTCATCCCCCATGCCATCGGGCAGCGGCACATCGAGATCACTGCGCTGTTTGTCGAACGGAAAGTTATTGTCGCAGTGCAGCGAACAGGTAAAGGCGTGGGGCTCATCCGCCAGCAGTGCGGCGGTGCCGTCCCCCTGATGGACGTCGCAGTCAAAAATCAGCACCCGCCCGACACCGCTCTGGCGAATCAGCACCTTTGCGGCTATCGCCAGATCGTTCAGAATGCAGAAGCCCGAGGCGTAGTCATAGTGTGCGTGGTGAGTGCCGCCGGCCAGATGGCAGGCCAGGCCGGTATGAAGTGCCAGCTGTGCGGCCAGCACCGTGCCCGAGGGCGCAATCAGCGTGCGCTTGAGCAACCCCTCGCTCCAGGGCAGGTTCATCTGCCGAAGTTCCCGAGGTGACTGGGCCCGAGAGATAAAGCGCTGCAGGTAGTCCGGGCAGTGGGTCTGCTCCAACCACAGCGGCTTGCAGGGCCCGGGCCGAAAGCTGTTCTCCGGGCGCAGCAGACCGATGCGGCGCAGGTGCTCGGCCAGCAGGCCAAACTTCGCCATCGGAAACCGGTGTCGCTCCGGGAAAGGGAAGCTGTAGGCCGGGTGATAAACCAGGGGTAGGGATGAGGGCATAGGGTGAATAAAATGCGTTAATTGAATGAGTCATCTTAAAGTATGGTGCCAGCGAATAACACTCCACAACCACGACAATACGACACAACTCCGCTATGCTGTAACCAAACCCGAAACAAAGCGAAAAAACCATGCAACACCTCGACCTGCAAGTCATCGAACGGGCCCTACAATGGCTGGACAATAACCAACCCATCTGGCTGTGCACCGTTCTCGCCACCTTCGGCTCCTCGCCACGCGAACCCGGCTCCATGATGGTGGCCCGCTCGGACGGTCAACACGTGGGCTCACTGTCCGGTGGTTGTGTCGAGGAAGACTTTCTGGCCCGACTGCGCGCCGGTGATTTTCATCAGCCGTTGTCCCAGATCCGCTATGGCAACGATGAAGTCTCCGGCCCAAAGGTCACGCTTCCCTGCGGTGGGGTGCTCGACGTTCTGATTGAACGACTGACCCCGACGGAAGAACACCGCGCGCATCTTCAGACGTTGCGAGAGGCAATGCGGGGTCAGCAATCGTTGATCCGCTCGGTGCTGCTGGACAATGGTGAATCGACCTTTGTCGAGGGCTCGGCCCTCGGTCCGCGAGTGGAGCGTGATGAACAGGCCGTGCGCATCCGGGTCGGCCCCACGCTGCGCTTGATCATCGCCGGCATCAGCCCGGTGTCCGCTGCCTGCGCCGAGTTTGCCCAGGCACTGGGATTTGATGTGATTGTGTGCGATCCGCGCGATGACGAAGTAGCCACCTTTAACGTGCCGGGGGTCAATGTCGAGGCCGTCCTGCCATCGCTCTACATCGAGCAGCACGCCCATGCCGCCACGGCGGTAGTGGCTCTGACCCACGATCCGAGAATCGACGACCTGGCGATGATGGAAGCGGTGCGCACCGAGGCGTTTTACATCGGCGTCATGGGCTCGCGCAAAACCTCCGCCAACCGCGCCGAACGCCTGCGCCGCTCCGGTGGCCTGAACGACGCGGACATCGAGCGTCTGCACATGCCGATCGGCCTGGCCATCGGCAGCAAAACCCCCGCCG
>NZ_DGMV01000032.1:38878-39648 GCF_002388575.1 Marinimicrobium sp. UBA4509 | reverse complement strand
GGCCATCGGCAGCAAACCCCCCGCCGAAATCGCCCTGGCCGTCATGGCCGACATCATCCGAGTGCACCGGGGCCGACCGCGCCATGCCCTCTAGTGTCACCCCCTCTAGCAATGTCGTCGGCCTGATCATGGCCGCCGGCTACTCCACCCGGTTCGGCGCGGACAAACGCCGGGCCCAGCTCACGGAAGGCCAGACACTACTTCAGGCAACGGTTGCCATGACCCGATCAGTGTTTGAAGCGTTTTATGTGGTACTCCGCTCCGACGATGAAGAGCGCGATCTTGGGCTGGGGACGGAGCCGGTCATTTATGCTCCCGAAGAACCCATCGGTCTGGGCACCAGCATCGCCGCCGCGTTTCACCACTTACGGGTAAACAACAAAGACGCCACTGCAGCGGCGGTTCTTCTCGGTGATATGCCCTGGATCAAACCGGATGCGTTCAGCGAGTTGTTGAACCACGCAACGGAAGACACGATCATCCGCCCGGTCTACGATGGCAATGCGGGCCACCCGGTACTATTCGGCCGCCACTTCTGGCCCGAGCTGGCCAACCTCCACGGCGACCTCGGTGCCCGCACCATCATCAGAAAACACCACAGCTGCTGCCATCTGGTTCCTGTTTCGGATGTTGGGGTGTTGCGGGACGTCGATCGGCCAAGTGACTTGGGAAAGGCTTAAACTATCGTAGGGTGGATAAGCGCATAGCGCGTCATCCACCATCGGTTTTTTTCATTACAGTGGTAAGCGGTGGATGACGGCCTTCGGCCT
>NZ_DGMV01000032.1:35438-38792 GCF_002388575.1 Marinimicrobium sp. UBA4509 | reverse complement strand
GGTGGATGACGGCCTTCGGCCTTATCCACCCTACGATGATGTCTAAAGCATTGTACTGCCAAACTGGATTCGAAGCACTGAGGTGCGGGAAGGGGGACGTTGTTTCCAGACCGTAGAGCGGGGGACCCGCGATCCGAGCCTACATGGATGTATTCACGGCGTGTCTGGAAACAACGTCCCCCTTCCCGTACCGGACTATCGGATTAAAGAGTCAGTAAGCTAAGCCTTCAACGCCGCCAACACCGCTTCGCGTCGAATCGGAATCTCCGTCATCCGTACTCCGACCGCCGCGAAAATCGCGTTGCCAATCGCCGGACCGACCACCGTGGTTGCCGGCTCACCCAAGCCTACCGACAACTCCGTACTGTCCACAAACTCCATCTCAATCTCCGGCACATCGCGAATCCGCATCGGCGAATAAGTATTCAGGTTCTGATCCTTCACCTCACCCTTCTCAAACACCGTACCCTCATGCAGCGCCATACTGGCACCCCACAAAGCCGCGCCTTCCACCTGCGCACGGGCACCATCCGGATGCACCACCGTGCCAGCATCGGTCACCAGCGTCAGCTTCTGCAGCGTCACCTTGCCGGTATTGCGATCCACATGCACCTTGGCGACACAAGCCGTCCAGGTCGGCATGTTGCGCTCCTGGCCGTAAGTGGTGGCCACCCCGAGGCCGGTGTCTGCTGGCATATCCTGACCCCACTCGGAAATTTCCCGCACCCGGCGCAGTACATTCGCCTGACGGTTGGCGCCGCCCACCGAGTTGGGGGCTTCGCCGGCGTTTTTGCCTTCCGCTTTCAGCAGGGCCAGACGGAACTCAATCGGGTCTTTCCCGGCCTTGCGGGCCGCCTGGTCCATAAAGGATTCCAAGGCCCAGTTTACCCAGCCCGAGCCCACCGAGCGCAGCCAGCCGGGGCGGAAGGTTTTATTGGCCAGATCGTTGGAAATGGCCCGCAACCGATGCGCCCCCACCGAATACCAGTGAGCGGCGCCCTGAATGGCGAAGGGGTCGTACTTCGCACCGTTGGTGGCCGCGGGCATAAAGCCCGGCACCATCACCTGTGTGGGCCAGCCGGCGGTGGCGTGGTGCTCCATGCCGGTGGGGTTGCCCTCGGCATCAAAGGCCATGCGCACCCGCTGGTAGGCGGGGGAGCGCACCGAGTCAAAGCGCGCGTCGTCTTCCCGGGTGAACACCAGCTTCACCGGGCGGTTCAGCGCTTTTGAGGCCAGAGCGGCGGGCACCGCGTAGTCGCCATTGAGCCGGCGACCAAAACCACCGCCGAGCATATAGGTACGCATGATGACTTTGTTTTCCGGTACATCCAGCGCGTTGGCCAGCGTCGGCAGAATCAGGGACTGCCACTGGTTGCCGGTGTGAATTTCCCAGATACCGTCTTTCTGGTAGGCGAGGGCGTTGACCGGCTCCAGTTGAAAGTGCAAAACGGTGTGGGCGATGTAATCTTCTTCCAGCACCGAATCGGCGTTGCTGAAGGCGTCGTCCACGCCTTCTTCATTCACCACCAGTGCACCGCCATCGCCTTTCTCAATCAATTCCAAACCGCGATCGAGAATATCCTGCTCGCTGACGTTGGCGGTTTCCCCCGGCGTCCAGTCCACTTTGATTTTGCTGGCCGCTTTGCTCGCCGCGTAAAACGAGGTGGCAATGACCACCGCCCAACCGGGCACGGTGTCGGTCGGGTCATTCAGTTGAATGGTCTGCAGGTAACCCTCGACGTTTTTCGCCTCGCTGTCGTCGATGCTGTTGATCTTGGCACCGTAGCGGGTGGGCGGAATCAGCGGCCGACCGTACACCATGTTTTCGACGGTGGCATCGATGCCGTACACACTGGAACCATCGGTTTTATCGGGGATATCCAGTGCCTGGGCTTCCTGACCGATCAGGCGGCGGTCTTCGGGTTTTTTGACCTGGATTTTTTCCAGTTCGTCTTCGCTGAAGGAGCGGGACATGTTGCCACGCTGAACGATCTCGGCGTAGCTGATGGAGCGGTTGCCCGCGATCACTTCGCTGTTGCGCGCGCGGCACTGACTGGCGTTGACGCCGAGCAGTTTGGCGCCCTCTTCAATTAACACTTGCCGACCGGCGGCGCCGGCGCGACTGAGGGGCATGAAGTTCTGCCACACCGACCAACTGCCACCGGTGACCATCAGGCCCCATTTGGGATCGCTGTCGACATGATGCAGCTCGACTTTGGACCAATCGGCCTCCAGTTCATCCGCGACAATGCGGGCCAGGGCGGTGCCCACATGCTGGCCCATTTCGGCCTCGGCAATGTTGACGATTATGCGCCCGTCATTTTCGATCTGATACCAGATGGTGGGCTCAAAGGTTTGGTTTTCAATTACCTCTTCCGGTTGGGCGAAGCTCAGCCCGGGGCGGTAAAAGGCGAGGGTGATGCCGGCACCGGCGGCGCCGATCAGAAAGCCGCGGCGGCTCAGGCTGGGGCCGTGATTGACCGCGCCCACATCGGGGTTGAGCAAGGAGCGAAATAGCTTATTCATTGGAGGCACCCTCCTGAATCTGGACACCGCCGCGCATCTCGGTGGCGGCAATTTTGATGGCTTCCCGAATACGCACATAGGCCATGCAGCGGCACAGGTTGCCGCTCATCACCTGGTCGATCTGCTCATCGGTGGGGTTGGGAAAATCCTTGAGCATGGCCGCGGCCTGCATGATCTGCCCGGACTGGCAGTAACCGCACTGGGGCGTCTGGGTTTCCACCCAGGCTTTCTGCAGGGGGTGCTGGCCGTTTTCGTCCAGCCCTTCGATGGTGGTGACCTCGGCCCCGGCCACCTGGCTGATCGGCGTAATGCAGGAGCGGGTGGCCCGGCCGTTGACCAACACGGTGCAGGCGCCGCACAGGCCGATGCCACAGCCGAACTTGGTGCCGGTCATGCCGGCGTCATCGCGAATGCCCCAGAGCAGCGGGGTGTCGTCGGTCACCTCCAGAGTGACCTTTTGCCCGTTGAGAGTGAATGTGGTGCTCATGGTCTGTTACTCCTTCCCGTTGCCGGCGTTATCGCGCAGCGCTTGAATACGTTGTTCGAGATTGTCCCAGGCGGGGCGATCGGTGTGGGTCTCGCGCAGGAATGTGAACAGGGCCACCAGATCGCCATTGCTCCAGTCCGCGTAACCCGGCATCACGACGCCCTGAATACCGGCCTCGTCGGAAATGCCCTCCAGCGTGAAGCGGATCAGGTTGGTGGGATCATCGGCGGTCACGGCGCTGTTCAGGCTCATGTCCGGGCGCATGATGCTGGGCTCATCCGGATTGTTGTAGTGGCAACTGGCGCAGCCGTAGGTGAACAGTTCCTCCCCCCGGCTCAGGG
>NZ_DGMV01000032.1:34382-35346 GCF_002388575.1 Marinimicrobium sp. UBA4509 | reverse complement strand
CCCCCGGCTCAGGGTGCCGGCGCTGCGTTCCTGGGCGGTGCGAATCGCCCGGGCGGCCTGGTTGCCCGCCTGGGCCGCGTCGCTGCCACCGGCAACGGTATGGAAGTAGCGGGCCAGGGCCCGAATATCGTCATCGCTGGCCTCAACCAGCCCCTGATGCACCACATCGGCCATGGAGCCGGCGGCGACACCGTGGTAGATGGATACGCCGTTGCGCAGGTACAGGAACAGCTCGTCTTCGGTCCAGCCGACCGGAGTGCTGTGGTTGTCGCTCAGCGCCGGCGCGAACCAGCCGTTGACCAAGGCCCCCTCGTAGTCTTGCCCGTCGGCCTCTGCGCCAACCGAATTGCGCGGCGTATGGCAGGCGGAGCAGTGCCCCAGGCCTTCGGCCAGGTACTCTCCGCGGCTGGCATCCTCTTCGAGCGTGGCGCCATCAAAGTACAGCAGCTTCCAGCCCGCCTGCAGCATGCGAATGCTGAACGGGAAGCGCAGGGTGTTTTCCGGCGGCTCCGCGTTGATGGCCTCGCGGGTCATCATGTAGGCGTATAGGTCTTCCAGATCCCCGTCGCTGACATTGGCAAAGTGGGTATAGGGAAAGGCGGGGAACAGGTGCGAGCCGTCCCGGGAGACCCCTTCACGCATGGCCCGGTTGAACGCCTCCTGGGACCACTGGCCGATCCCGGTATCCGGGTCGGGCGTGATATTGGTGGAATACAGGGTGCCGAACTCGGTCTCGAAGGCAAGACCGCCCGCGTAGGGCTGATCGGGGTCGGTGGTGTGACAGCTCTGGCAGTTGCCGATGCCCGCCATGACCTGGCCCCGGTCAATCTGCTCCTGCGAGAAGCTATCCGCCGAGGGCGGCGACTGGCGCTCGATACCGCCCTCCCACGCGAGCAATAACAGAACAATAAAACCCAGGATGATTAGGCCGACAATGCCGACCACTATGCGTTTGATCCCCTTA
>NZ_DGMV01000032.1:33656-34218 GCF_002388575.1 Marinimicrobium sp. UBA4509 | reverse complement strand
GTAGACCATGGTTACGGATTTGCGCGCCCCGGCGATCAGGGCACGTCTGCCGGGTCAGAGTTGTCGTAAGGAGGGTAGGTGGTTCGGAAACGCCGGCTTGACCGAGCTGCTATGCTGAACCTATCCATTCTGAAAGAGAGGTAGTTATGACCGATCAACCGTTTCTGACCGATGTTAAAACCCTGCGCGAACGCGCCCGGAAGCACATTGAGCAGGGGGCTGTCACCGAGGGCTACAAGGCCAATCGGGATAATGTGATAAAGATTCTCAACGAGGCCCTGGCCACCGAGATTGTCTGCACCCTGCGCTACAAGAGCCACTACTATCGCGCCGAGGGCATCAGCGCCGAAGTGGCGGCCCAGGAGTTCCTGGAACACGCCCAGCAGGAAGAGCAGCACGCCGACTGGCTCGCCGAGCGCATCGTGCAACTGGGCGGCAAACCGAACTTTTCCCCGGAAGGGCTGCAGACCCGCTCACATGCGGAATTTGTGGAAGGCGACACCCTGCGCGAAATGGTGGTGGAAGACCTGGTGGCCGAACGCATCGCCATCGACAGCTACCG
>NZ_DGMV01000032.1:15723-33549 GCF_002388575.1 Marinimicrobium sp. UBA4509 | reverse complement strand
ATCGCCATCGACAGCTACCGGGAAATCGCCGCCTACCTGGGCGACCAGGACCCCACCTCCCGCCGCATCATTGAAGACATCCTCGCCCAGGAAGAAGAGCACGCCGATGATATGGCGGGTTTGCTGGAAGGCCTCGACGGCAAGTAACCTCGTGCCTAACGGTGGATCGGCCCGACGCATGCCACAACACCCGCGTAGGGCGGCATAAGGTCAAAGGCCGCATCCGCCACAACCCTGCGTATGCCACAACACCTGCGTAGGGCGGCATAAGGCCGAAGGCCGCATCCGCCGTAACCCAACGCCCCGGACCGCGCATTCGCCGTAATAACCCACCTCCCGTGAACTCCACACAACTTTAAGGTACAGTCACCACGTCGCCTGAACTTGCGGGAATGAGCCCATGAACAAAAAGGTATTGTCCGAGCGCGATATCTGCACCAAATACATCACCCCGGCCATCCAAAACGCCGGGTGGGATATCCAATCTCAAGTCCGCGAAGAGCTGTCCTTCACCAACGGCCGGATCATAGTCCGTGGGCGCTTACATACCCGTGGAAGCCGGCGCCGCGCCGACTACGTGCTTTTTCATCAGAAGAACCAGCCCCTGGCAGTAATTGAAGCCAAAGACAACAAGCACAGCCTGGGCGATGGCATGCAGCAGGCCCAGGCCTATGGCGAGGCGCTGGATGTGCCCTTTATGTTCTCCAGCAATGGCGACGGTTTCCTGTTTCACGACCGCACCGGCCTGAGCGGCGCCACCGAGCAAACCCTTTCCCTGGATCAATTCCCCGGCCCGGACACCCTCTGGCACTGGTACTGTCAGTGGAAAGGTTTGGATGGGCATGCCCAACAGACGGTCGAGCAGCCCTACTACGACGACGGCTCCGGCCGCACCCCGCGCTACTACCAGACCAACGCCATCAACCGCACCGTAGAGGCAGTCGCCAAGGGCCAGGACCGGGTGCTTCTGGTCATGGCGACCGGCACCGGCAAAACCTTCACCGCCTTCCAGATCATCTGGCGGCTGTGGAAGTCCCGCCAGAAAAAACGCATTCTGTTTCTGGCCGATCGCAATATCCTGGTGGACCAGACCAAGAACAATGACTTCAAGCCCTTCGGTCAGGCCATGACCAAGGTCAGCAATCGCACGGTGGACCCCTCCTACGAGATATACCTGTCTCTCTATCAGGCGGTCACCGGCAACGACGATGAGAAGAACATCTACAAGCAGTTCTCACCGGACTTCTTTGATCTGGTGGTGATTGACGAGTGCCACCGGGGCAGCGCTTCGGAAGACTCCGCCTGGCGCGCCATTCTGGACTACTTCTCCAGCGCCACCCACATCGGCCTGACTGCCACCCCGAAAGAAACCAAAGAAGTCTCCAACATCGACTACTTTGGCGAGCCGGTGTACACCTACTCCCTCAAGCAGGGCATAGAAGACGGCTTTCTCGCCCCCTACAAAGTGGTGCGGATAGACCTGGACCGTGACCTGCAAGGCTGGCGCCCCTCCAAGGGGCAGGTGGATGAGCAGGGCGAGCTGATCGAAGACCGCATCTACAACCAGAAAGACTTCGACCGCCAACTGGTGCTCAAAAAGCGTACAGAGCTGGTGGCCCGCAAGGTCACCGAATTTCTGGAGCAGACCGACCCCTACCAGAAAACCATTGTCTTCTGTGAAGACATCGACCACGCCGAGCGGATGCGCCAGGCCCTGGTCAACCTAAACCCCCTGCGGGTGCGGGAAAACCGCAAATACATCATGCGCATCACCGGGGATGAGGCCGAAGGCAAAGCCGAGCTGGACAACTTTATCGACCCGGAAAGCCGCTACCCGGTGATCGCCACCACCAGCAAGCTGATGACCACCGGCGTCGATGCCCAGACCTGTAAACTGATCGTGCTGGATCAGCGCATTCAGTCCATGACCGAGTTCAAACAGATCATCGGTCGCGGCACCCGCATCAATGACGACTACAACAAACACTGGTTCACCATCCTGGACTTCAAAAAAGCCACCGAACTGTTTGCCGACCCCAACTTCGACGGCGACCCGGTACAGGTGTACCAACCCCGAGGGGATGACCCGGTGGTGCCGGAGGACGAGCGCGACGACGGTCCCATTGCTGAGGATCCGGCGGGTTATGAGGTGGAGCCGGACGAAACCTGGCAGTCCGACGACAGCCGTGGCGCCTGGATAGAAGACCCGGACGAACCCACCAAGCGGGTGAAATACGTGGTCGGCGATGTGGAGGTCAAAGTGCTCGCCGAGCGCGTTCAGTACCTGGGCCCGGATGGCAAGCTCATTACCGAAAGCCTGCGGGACTTCACCCGCAAACAGGTCAAGGCCCAATACGCCTCCCTGGACGACTTTCTGCGCCGCTGGAATCAGGCTGAGCGCAAGCAGGTGATCATTGATGAGCTGGCCGAGCAGGGCGTTATCTGGGAAGACCTGACCCGCGAGCTGCGTAAAAAGCTCGGGGCCGAACCGGACCCATTCGACGTTATCTGCCACATCGTCTACGACCAGCCGCCCCTGTCCCGCAAAGAGCGGGCCGAGCAGGTGCGCAAGAACGACTACTTCCAGCAGTATCAGGGCGTCAGCCGCCAGGTGTTGGACGCACTGCTGGACAAGTACACCGACGCCGGGATCGAACCCATCGAGGATGTTAAAATCCTCACCCTGGCGCCTTTCAGTCAGATCGGAGCGCCTGTGGAGCTGATCGACGGCTTCGGCGGCAAGCCCGGCTACACCCGGGCCGTCCGGGACCTGGAAGACGCCCTCTACCAGAACATACCCTGAGCGCCCCAATGCGCTCTTCTCCCTACAGTAATGAACACCCAATAGGACTCTGAATGGCCATCAGTACCACCATCAAGTCAATACAGGACATCATGCGCAAAGACGTGGGCGTCGACGGCGACGCCCAGCGCATTGGCCAGCTCGTCTGGATGCTCTTTCTGAAAATCTTCGATGACCGCGAACAGGAGTGGGAGCTGCTGCAGGACAACTATCAGTCCCCCATCCCCGAAGACCTGCGCTGGCGCAGCTGGGCGGCCGACCCCGAGGGCATGACCGGCGAAGAGCTCAAGCAATTTGTGGACAACGCCTTGTTCCCCGGCCTGCAAAGCCTTCAGCCGCGCGGCGACGATTACCGGGCCATTGTGATCCGCAACGTCTTTGAGGATGCCTACAACTACATGAAGTCCGGCCAGTTGATGCGCCAGGTCATCAACAAGCTGCAGGAGGGCATCAACTTCAATAAATCCGCCGAGCGCCACGAACTCGGGGATATGTACGAACAGATCCTCAAGGACCTGCAGAGCGCCGGCAACGCCGGGGAGTTCTACACCCCACGCGCCGTCACCGAGTTTATGGTCAACCGGGTGGACCCCAAGCTGGACGAGAAAGTCATGGACCCGGCCTGCGGCACCGGCGGCTTCCTCACCTGCACTATCGACCACAAGCGTAAGCACTACGTCAAAACCCCGCAGGACGAACAGACGCTGCAGCGCAGCATTCACGGGGTAGAGAAAAAGCCCCTGCCGCACCTGCTGGCCACCACCAACATGATTCTGCATGGCATCGAAGTGCCGGACCAGATCAAGCACGACAACACCCTGGCTCGCCCGCTGCGCGACTGGGGCCCCAAAGAGCGGGTCAACATCATCGTCGCCAACCCGCCTTTCGGCGGCATGGAGGAGGACGGCATCGAGACCAATTTTCCCAGCGCCTTTCGCACCCGGGAAACCGCCGACCTGTTTATGACCTTGTTTATCCACCTGCTAAAAGACGGCGGCCGCGCCGCCGTGGTACTGCCGGACGGTTTCCTGTTCGGCGAGGGCATGAAAACCCGGTTGAAAGAAAAACTGCTGGAAGAGTGCAACCTGCACACCATCGTGCGCCTGCCCAACGGCGTGTTTAACCCCTACACCGGCATCAAGACCAACCTACTGTTTTTCACCAAGGGTCAGCCCACCGAAAACGTCTGGTACTACGAGCACCCCTACCCGGAAGGCTACAAGAGCTACAGCAAAACCAAGCCCATGAAGTTCTCGGAGTTCCAGACCGAAATCGACTGGTGGGGCACCGAGGCCGACGGCTTCGCCAGCCGCGTGGAAACCGAACAGGCCTGGAAGGTCTCCATCGACGACATCAAGGCCCGCAACTACAACCTGGATATCAAGAACCCCCACGTGGGCGAACAGGTCAGCCACGACCCGGACGAGCTGTTGGCCCAATACGAGCAGCAGCAGGCGGAAATCCAGGAAATCCGTGACCAGTTGCGGGATATCCTGGCCGATGCCCTCAGCCATAACGCCAACGGAGGTGCGGCGTGAGTGCGCAGGAACTGATAACAGAGCATCTGGATTTATGGACTGGGGCAGTAACCAAGAAATCAGCCAGTGGCCGTGGGAACAACGGCAAGATTGAGCTGACGGGGGTTAAGAGGCTTCGGGAGTTGATTTTGGAGTTGGCTGTAAGGGGCTCTCTGGTTGATCAAGATACAAGTGATGAGCCCGCTCAAAAGTTGCTGGAGCAATGCCTGAAGGCTAAAGCCGTTTCTGTCGAGCTAGGCAAGCTCAAGAAGGTTCGAAAGCATGCCTCTATCACCAATGACGACACCTCTTTTAGTCTACCCCAGGGGTGGGTCTGGAGCCGCCTTGATGATGTGGTGCGCGTTATAAATGGCAGGGCCTACAAGAAGCACGAAATGCTCTCATCGGGAACCCCTCTGCTGCGAGTAGGCAACCTTTTCACATCAAACGATTGGTACTACTCTGACTTAGAGCTAGAAGATGACAAATACATTGATAGCGGCGATTTGATTTATGCTTGGTCTGCTTCTTTCGGTCCATTCATCTGGGATGGTGGGCGCGCTATCTACCACTACCATATCTGGAAACTGGATCTATTCGATGAGGCGGCCATCGACAAACGGTTTCTTTATCTGTACCTGAAGGCTGTTACTGAGGAGATAAAATCCTCAGGCAGCGGTATCGCCATGATTCACATGACGAAATCCAAGATGGAGGAACTCATAGTTCCGGTTCCGCCACTAAAAGAACAACACCGCATCGTCCAAAAAGTCGATGAACTTATGGCCCTCTGCGACCGGCTGGAACAGCAAACCAATGACCAGCTCGAAGCCCACGAAACCCTCGTGGACACCCTGCTCGGCACATTGACGCAGTCCGAAAACGCCACCGAACTGGCCGACAACTGGACCCGCCTCGCCGCCCACTTTGACACCCTGTTCACCACCGAGCAGAGCATCGACAAGCTCAAGCAAACCATCCTGCAGCTGGCGGTGATGGGGCGGTTGGTGGAGCAGGATGCGGGGGATGAGCCTGGCAGTACCTTTGTTTCAAAAATGCTAAAGGCTCGAGACCATCTGGCTAGTAATGAAGGCATGAGGACAAAAGCCGGTAACGACGTGTCACCGGATGAAAAATACTTGAGTTTACCCGATACATGGGAATGGATTAAGCTGGGTAATATTGCCAAATTCATCGATTACCGGGGGAAAACCCCCATAAAGACTAGCCATGGAAAGCGCCTTATTACCGCGAAAAATATCCGCCAAGGCTACATTGACTTAGAGCCCGAAGAGTTTATCTCCGAAGAGGACTATACCGAGTGGATGACACGCGGATTTCCTCGAAAAGGAGACCTGCTGTTTACGCCAGAGGCACCGTTGGGGAACGCCGCAATAGTAGACTTGAATGAAGAGTTTGCCTTAGCCCAGCGCGCCATATGCTTTCAATGGCATATTCTTGATATATCTCGATTCATGCTCATACAGATAATGGCATCCCCGTTCCAGGAAAAGCTAGTTGAGAATGCAACTGGCATGACTGCCACTGGTATCAAGGCCTCAAAGCTCAAAGAAATTCCTGTCGCCATTCCTCCTCTAAAGGAGCAACACCGAATCGTCCAAAAAGTCGATGAGCTCATGGCCCTCTGCGACCAGCTCAAAGAACGCCTGAATCGGGCCCGCGGAACCCGCTGCCAATTAGCGGAAACTATCGTCCAACAAGCACTCAGTTAAGGACAATACAATGCCAGTTTTGGATAAAAAGTACGACACGCTTGCGCTGCATGATGACTACCTTTCAGATCCGCTCCTCATGGCGCTCGCATGGAAAAAAGCGCATGAGTATATCCGCACAACCAACTGGTATGCAGATAACTTCGAACTCGACACATCTTCAATTGACTTGGCAAATCGCTGCAGTGAATGGACAAAAGAACTACAAGACGGACTCACTTTTACTCCGCTAGAGCTGGTTCCGGCACCTAAATCTCATCCTTGGAAGTTTGAGAAGCCCGATGATCCAATGCAAGTAGCTGAATATAAGTTGCTTTGGCGGCCGGAATCTAAACCAGGAAGTGATGACCAGGACGAAGGCCCGCTTAAGTTAAGACCACTTGCGCATATCGGTATTCGTGAGCAGACCATCATGACGCTGGTTATGATGTGTCTCTCCAACGAAGTCGAAACCATGCAAGGAGACCCTTCGACTGAATATGAAGAGGTTCATGCCAAAGAAATCGTTAGTTACGGTAATCGCCTTTATTGCCAGTATGAGGACGGAAAAGCCGATCACAATTACGGCGCGACGACTATCTACAGCAAGTATTTTACGGACTACCGGAAGTTCCTTGAGCGTCCGTATTACTTCGCTAGAAAGGAGCTAGAAGAAAAGTCTGATGAGGAAGAGGTTTACCTTTTAGAGATCGACCTTGCTCAATTCTTCGACCGGATCGATCGACCATCGCTGGTAAAGAGAATTGTGGAGATGGCTCGTGAGCAAGGAATAACAGACGAACATGAAATGGTGTTTGTAAAAAATGTTCTCGAGGCTTTCAGGAGCTGGAACTGGTCAGAGGCAGCGGATGAAACTTTCAAACAAAAGTTTTCATCTGATGCAATTCCTGTGGCGCCTCTCGGACTACCCCAGGGATTGGTAGCATCGGGCTTCCTCGCCAATATTTACATGTCCGATTTTGATGGCCTGATGAAGGGTCTCATAGGACAAGTAATCAATGATAGGTATGGTATCAAGCTGGTTGATTACTGTCGCTATGTCGATGATATGCGTTTTGTTCTCGTCGGTCCTAATCGACAGGGCTTGGAGGAACGCCTTTTGGAGGCGCCTCAGCCCCAGACTGAAAGCCACTTAGACATTATAACTGACTCATTATTTGATGTTGGTAACCCAGCCCTGCGTGAGTTAAGTCTCGAAGCAAACCCCAAGAAAACCAAGATCGAAGCCTTCAGAGGAAAGTCTGTGGGAATATCTAAGACCTTGGAAGATATACAGAAGAACGTCTCTGGCCCAGTATCGTATGACGACGCTGAAATTCATCTTGGTCAATTGGAGTCACTGCTCGCTCTGTCCAAAGCCAACGAAGCAGATCAATCAGACGGGGCAGGATACTTCAATCGACTTGCGGCAATTGAGAAGGACATGTTTGATGTCCGCGAAGATACACTTAAACGTTTTGCCGCTAACAAGATTTCAAGGCTATTAAACAATTTCCGTCATTTTTCATCGCGCCAAACGGACGAAAATGGCAGGCCAGTTCCTGGAGACTGGGACTACCTGCAAGAACGCCTCGCTCGGCGGTTCGTCGCCTGCTGGAGTCGCGACCCAGCCGTGGTGCTATTGCTCAAAAAGGGGCTCGAGCTATTTCCCAGTACCAAACTACTTGAACCAGTGCTGGATCAACTCAACTACTTAAGATCCTTACCCTACGGCGACCCGTTTGGTACTCAAGAGAAGCAAGCTACCGTCCAAGCCGCTATTGGGCAGTATTGTCTCGCCGAGATCTATCGACATGCGGCAACCATCATTCATCGCAAAGACAGACAGGCTATGCCGGCGCATGCCGACGTAGATCAATTTTTTGAGCTGCTACAGACCCAAGCCATAGAAGATGTGGCTATGGAAAACATAACCAACTCCATCCAGAATCTACCTTCTGCAACAGAAACTAAGCCCAAACCGATCCCATTCAACTTTCTAGCCGCTCAGGCTCGTTTCTTGCTTCTGGTGAGAATGGATACAACACTGGAGAGCAGTTCGGGCTGTTGGTTCCATGACTTTGTTTTCAAGCTCGCTAATGGATTCCGGAATATCACTCTTCCCGAGACGGCCTCTAAACGCGATATCGCGACAGGAATAATCGTTGCCAGACAGTTAGTGGAGAATGCCAAGCCACTCCTTCGCGCAAGTTCAGGCCTTCTGGAGCGTAGACGAAATGCCCCTGAGGTACTGGCGCTGATTGCGATTCAAGATGCAACACTCTTCAGAGCACTGATACTCCATGCCCGGGCATTGAAGTACAACTGGTTAAACTCCGATGAAGTCCAGGCTTTGATAGAAAAGCTTTACATCAACACCAGGCCTTCAGTCAGAAAGCTGGAACAAATCACTTCCTACATCTCGCTATACAAGCTTGTTTCGCGGCCAGACAATCCCTTCGGAAACGAAATAATGGCGTTAAAGCTTATGCAGGCTCTGTTAAATGTTAGTGAAGCCTTTGAAACAGCAGAACCAGATGAAGTAATCGACCTGGCCAAAACCCAAGTGAAGTTTGGGCACTTCTCGGCACCGCCCGCCTTCTCTGTATTTGATTCTGAGCTTCTGGTGAAGCTGAAGTTCAACAAGGTTCTTTCTGAAGCCGCCAGCCATCTACATTCCGAGCGCAACGAGACATTCCTTCTTCAACGCATTGCGCTATGTCTGCGTGCAGCGTTATCCGGCTCAGGAGACCCCACAGGCTTCGGGCCTAGCCTTACCGCAAAGACTGGGTACCGTGGCCTCAAAACAACCCAGTTCAAAAGGCAGATTGGCTTACTGACAACGCCGGAGTCACTTGCGGGGGAGGCTGCTCAGTTCTCGGGATGGTTAACAACCCTGCTATCCAAGCTGCTCAAATGGCCAGGCATCCGTGTAAATGACCAAGGTTACTCATGGCCGACGGAGTTCACCTGTGAGAGTGTCAGTAAAATCGTTAATGAACGCCTAGCTAAATTAAAACTTCTCTACTGCCGGCAATCTGGCATGCCAAGCCTCCCTGAGCTGGTTTCACCAAACTGGAAACCGGATAAGAAAAGCCTGACTGTTGCCATGGTTCAAACAAAAATGCCACAACAGCAGGACTTTGCTGACCACGGTCTATACCTTAATGACAGTGATTACCGGGCGAAGCACAGGTGCCATTTAGCCCGTGTGGCTAAATTGGTTACCAAGCACATTGAGGCACAGCACCTCGAAAAGCCAAAGAACGGTGGGCGTGAACAAGACATCGATCTGATCGTGCTACCAGAGCTAGCAGTGCATCAGGACGACATGGATATTCTGATTCATTTATCCCGCAAAACTCACGCAATTGTGGTCGCAGGGCTTGGCTTTGTAGAGCAGCCTGGTGTTAAGGGGCCAAATAACTGTGCGGTGTGGATCGTGCCGAGAAAACATAACGGCAATCGCAACGAAATCCATCGGTTTCAGGGTAAACACCACATGACGGCTCCCGAGAAGAAGCTAAAAATTCAGCCCTGGCGCCCTTACCAGTTAATGCTGGAACTTGCTCACCCGGCCTTCCCAAAACAAAACGGTTTCACTGTAACCGCAGCGATCTGTTTTGATTCTACAGACATAGCTCTGAGTGCAGACCTTCGAGACAAATCCCATGCCTTACTAATTCCTGCCCTTAACCGAGACGTGAACACCTTTGACTCTATGGTTGAAGCATTGCACTACCACATGTATCAACACGTTGTGCTGGTTAACACGGGCGAATATGGCGGTTCCTATGCCATGGCACCGTATGACAAGCGACACGAACGTTTGATTGCTCACTCAAGTGGGAACGACCAAGTGACAATTAATACGTTCCAGATGAACATGTTCGATTTCAGGCGTGATGGGGTCGGTACAAGCATGCAGTCAGGCATAAAACTTAAAGCTGCACCGGCGGGCGTTGAGGTTCAATGACCATTTATTGCCAGCGAGCTACAGCCATTTTCTAAGGAGCCTTGCAGACATGACCGTTTTCAACATTTACTGTGATGAAAGCCGCCATACGTCGGACAAGGGAGACCGCTACGCTGTCATAGGTGCTCTACAATGCCCTCGGGACGAGAAAAAAGCGCTGGTACACCGGATACACAGCCTTCAAGCCTTACACAATGCTCATGGAGAGCTTGGCTGGAAACGTCTCTCGCCAAATCGCGCCCGGTTCTACGATGACCTTCTGGATATTTTTCTGGATACGCCGTTTCTGAACTTTCGCTGCATCGTGGTTGACCGACACAATCTCGACCATGAGCGGTATAACGAAGGCAGCCCTGAGTTGGGCTTTTACAAGCTCTACTATCAAATGCTCGTGCACTGGCTAGAACCATCCCACGAGTACCGCTTGTACCTCGACTGGCAGCAGAACGCCGCCAGCAACCGGTTTCAGGACCTGAAAACCGTTCTTACTCGCAAATTGTCAGGCCGCGCACATGTTCTCAGCCTCGAACCGGTATGGTCTGACAACCAGCCCATGGTGCAATTGGCTGACTTGCTGATTGGTGCCGTGGGCTACGCATGGAATGAGAGGGATAAAGTGGAAGGTGCCAGTAAAGCCAAAATCGCTTTCTTGCGTAGACTTGAGGCAGGGTTGGGACGTACTTCACTGGCCGGAGGCACACCTAGAGGCGAGAAGAAGTTCAACATCTTTGACTGGCAGGGCCGTGTCTGATGTGCGAGTCACTGTGGCCACAGCTTCGTCTGAAAGCGGATACGGAAAAAGAACTCATTGCCAAGTATCGACAGGTCTATCACGAGACCTACGTTTGGGACGAAAACGGTGAACGGCGGGTCTTCACAGACTGGACAGGTTGTCGCTATCAGTTCTCGGAAAGAGCGTTTAATCACGCGTTTTCAGAGGCAAAGAACCACCGTACCAGTTCAGGCATCCACGATAACGGATGGTCTCGCAAGCGCCTTAGGCGAATCCTGTGGATTAGAGAAGTTCTGAAACTCAGCGCCGGAACTATTCAGAGATACGCCCAAACCAGAAAAACCGACCGGGGACGGCAGGCGAAAAGGCGGACATTGGTTGTGGTGGAAGAGCGCTATGTAGTGGTATTCGACGACCCCAAAGAAAAAGGCAAACCACACCAGTTCGTCACGGCATTCCCGGCAGACCGGAGCTACATGGAGCAAATCAAACGGACAAGTTTTTTGGTGGAGACCAAAGTCGGGGCGAAAAAACAGGGGGGCTAGAAAAAGAAAAGCCCCAGTCTTATCGGCGACTGAGGCGCTGCCACGATCCAAAACCTTGGGTAAAGGATCAACCGGTCGTTTCCGACCTGTTAATAACTATACTTGCGTTAAAAGCCATAATCAAATGTGTTCTTATACCTTTTAGGTATAAAAATCCGGGGCTGCTATTATCGCTTTACGAAAATCTCAATCCCATCCGCATCAGGACACCGTTGTCACACTGTTTGGTGCGTTCGAGCACTGGGTCGGATCTCATCGTCCGCCAAATCCAGCCCAGAGGTATTGCGACACTATGCTCAAAACCCGCACCAAGACGAGAGTCGAGGCCAGTGGCGCCTGGTTTATCGACGCGGATTTAATGGAACTCGTTGGAACAGTTGAATGATGCAAACGACCTTGGATGTGGTGAATACGGTAGGGTATTACTCTATCTTTCCGGCTCTGGTGATCACGCCGGCGGCTATCGCCATCGTTCTGATGACCACGGGCGCACTGTCGGTGCTGTTGAGCTAGAGGAGCCTGAAAATAAGAACCCCCGCGTAGGCTTCTGTTAAAACCAAGATGCGGGGGCTGTGTTATCGATCAGGGCAGCCTTGAACCCGTTGAGAGGTCAAGTTTTGACCCTTAGGGTAACGGTGGATGACGGCCTTCGGCCTTATGCCACCCTACGATTCGTGCCGCGTCGGCGACTACCGCAAATGAATCGGCTCCAGCGCATCGCCTTCGGGCAGAATCCGGCCGATGATCCGGGTGTGAGGGTAGCCCAGAGAATGTAGCGCCGCCACACAGGCGTCGGCCTGGTCGGCAGGCACAGAGGCGAGCAGGCCGCCGGCGGTCTGGGGATCAAAGAGCAGTGGGTAACGGGGGTGGTCGACCCACTGGTCCTGATCCTTGATGGCGCGGCGCAGGCGGACGTTGGCCGGTTGCAGGGAGCTGAGTACGCCAGCGGCGATGGTCTCTTCGGCGCCTTCCAGCAGCGGCAGTACCTCCAACTTCAGTTCGGCATCCACGCCTGAGGCGCGGGTCATTTCCACCAGGTGGCCGAGCAGGCCGAAACCGGTCAGATCGGTGCAGGCCGTTGAGCCATACTCGCGCAGGCATTGCGCCGCCAGTCGGTTGGAAACGCACATGCTGGCGAGCGCCGCGTCGATCCAGCGGCCTTTGATTTTCAGTTGCGGCAGGGCGGCGAACAGGGTGCCGGTACCGATGGGTTTGGTGAGCAACAGCACCTGGCCGGGCTGAAGGCCGCCCTTGGTCAGCGCCGTGTCGTTTTCATCAATCAGTCCGTTGACCGCAAAACCCAGCGCCAGCTCTTTGCCCTCGCCGGTGTGACCGCCCACCAAGGTACAGTTGGCATCGTTCAACACCTCCAGCGCGCCAGTCATCATCTGGTACACCGTGTCTTCCACTTTCGATTCCAGCCCTTGAGGCACCGTGGCCACGGCGGTGGCGGTCTGGGCTTCGGCGCCCATGGCGAACACATCCCCCAGGGCGTGATTGGCGGCAATTTTGCCGAACACATAGGGGTCGTCAATAAAGGCGCGGAAAAAATCGATGGTGTGGACCGCCGCTTTGCCGGCGGGAATTTTCACCACGGCGGCATCGTCGGGCGCGTGCAGGCCCACCAGCACTTCGTCCCGCTCCACGGGCTTGAGGGTGGAGAGGGCGCGGGACAGGACCGTCGCCCCCACCTTGGCTCCGCAGCCGCCGCAGCGCATGGCGATGGCGGAGATGGCCTGGTCCTGTTCGTCTTTTTCCAGTGGTACGCGGCTCGGCTTGGTCGGTGCCATGGCCTGTTCGTCCATCGGCGGCAGTTCGTTAAATTTGGCCATGAAGCGCCGGTCAATCGAATCCTTCCAGCGCCATACCCAATCGCCCGCCGCGTAAAAACCGCCGCGGGACGCGACTGCGTGCTGGTTGCCGGTGCTGATCAGAGCCAGCCATTTTTTCTGGGGACGATAGGGTTTGAGTGGTTGACCCAGCACGGCCTGGCGCAGGTTATCCGCCAGTGGGCGCCCCTGACGCACGGCAAATACGCCGGCTTTCTCGCGGGGATGATTTACCTGAGTGGCGATATCCCCGGCGGCAAAAATGGCCGGGTCGTTCATGGTCTGCAGCGTATCGCGCACCTGAATAAAGCCGTTGTCATCCAGCTCCAGGCCGGTCTCCTTCAGCCAGGCGGCTCCGCCGGCACTGGTTACCCAGACCACCTCGTCCGCTTCGTGCCAGTATCCGTCTTCGGTGTGCAGTCGCCCGGCGTCCACGGCGGTCACTTCGGCGTTGGTGTAGAGGTTGATCTCGCCCATTGCCAGGGCCTGATGAAAGTGATTGCGCACCTTCTGGTTGTGAGTGGGCAGAATTTTTTCATCGCGGGTGTAAAGGTCGAATACCAGTTCTTCAGGGTTGCGCCCCATGGCCTGAAGCTCCCGGGTCAGGCGATATTGCATGGCAAGCACCAGCTCCACGCCGCCCGCGCCACCGCCCACCACAGCCACCCGGGTGGTGCCGGAATGATGGATCACCCGGTCGAGCAATTGCTGCCAGCGGTCATTGAACTGATAGATGGGTTTGACCGGTACCGCGTGCTGCTCCGCGCCGGGCACCCGGCTGACCTGAGGGGTGGAGCCGATATTGATGGAGAGCAGATCGTAGGGCACCGGCGGCCGACCGCGGCAGATGACTTTCTGATTGGCCCGATCAATATTGACCGCTTCATCACTGAAAAACCGCGCGCCGGCAAACTCCGCCAGTCGGCGCAGATCAATGTGCACTTCATCGTAGCTGTAGTGTCCGGCAATATAGCCGGGCAGCATGCCGGAGTAGGGCGTGTGCGTATCCCGGCAGATCACCGTCAGCCGCACCCCGGGCTCGGGTTTCATGGCGAAGCGTTTGAGTACCCCCACATGACTGTGGCCACCGCCAATTAACACGATATCGCGCAGGATGGGCTGTTCGGGTTGATGCATGAGCGGGCCTCGGTTCGCTGCAACGGGGTCAAAGACTTCCAGCATACACTATGCTGAGTGTTCGCTCATCTACGGTGCGGGTGTCGGATTACGCTTCGCTAATCCGACCTACTTGGCGCTCGCTGCGAGACTTCCCGTAGGTCGGATCAGCCGCAGGCGTAATCCGACAGCAAGCGCGGTAGTCAGGGTCACCGCCTGGAACGGTGGCTCTTTTTGATCCGGTACCAGACCTGACTCGCCCCTGTTGGCGAACGACTGAGAAATCCTTAGTAGTTGCCTCTCAAACGTGAATTTAGGGGCAGGTGTATCGGTCGACTGAGAGCACTCAAGCTCTTCTCCACAGGCTCACTTCGGCCACCGTGTGTTGGTACTTGCGGGCAGTTTCCCGGATCACAAAGGGGATATCCCGGGTGGGTTCCTGCAGCACAAAGTCCGGTTCCAGGTGGTGGCGCAGGCCGTCGAGCATGGGCACCGGTTGCCCGTTACTCTCGAACCCGCCGATCCAGCGTTCCCGGGGGGTGAACTCCGGGAGCAGGGTGTAGGGGGAGGTGATCATCAGCAGGCCGCCGGGGCGGACCAGTGCAGGCAACTGGGCGAGAAACGCAGCGGGATCGGGCAGCCGGTCGATCAGGTTGCCGGCGAAGATCAGATCGAAGCGGCCCAGAGTGTCATCCAGTGCACAGGCATCGCCGACCTGAAAGCGGGTGCGCCCGGCGGTGTTGCTCAGTTCCAGCGCCGCGAGATCCGCCGTTCGGCGTTCGATAAGCTCGCCCTCGAGGGTGACCTGATATTGAATCTGGCCCTGCTCGGCCAATCGGGTGGCGCTGTCGATAAAGCGTCGTGACAGGTCGATGCCGATGACTTCGTCGAACCGACGGGCCAGTTCAAAGCTGCTGCGGCCCACGGCGCAACCCAGGTCAAGGGCCCGCCCGGTTGTGCCGGTGTGGTGGGCCAGGGCCTGCTCGATACAGGCCTTCGGGTAGTTGGGCACGTCAAAGTGACTGGGGCCGTAGTGGAAATCCAGGTATTGGCCGAGCAGTTCGTCGGTTTCGTAGGGGTTCTTGTCGGTCATGGGCTCTGGTCGGTTATGGATTAGTTGTCGAGGGCGCAGGTGCGAAAGCCCACAAACACATCGTGTCGATTGGGCAGGTAGGCCTGGCGGTAGCTGCCTCGGATCAACCGCGATGAGGTGCCGCAGGAGCCGCCTTTGGTGACCTTGTGGTCGCCAAACTGCAGAGTGGACATGAAAGGGTACATATCGATGGCAAAGCCGTCATAGGGGAAAAACTGGTCGCTGGTCCACTCCCAGAGGGTGCCCAGCATCTGCCGGCAGCCGAAGGGGCTGTCGCCTTCGGGCAAGGCGGTGACTGGCTGGCTGGCCAGACCGGTACCGTCCATATCCACCCGGCTTGAATCCAGCGTATCCCCCCAGGGGTAGCGCCGATGCGGCTCGCCGGGACGGTTGCCCAGGGCGGCCACTTCCCATTCGACTTCGCTGGGCAGACGGCGGCCCGCCCAGCGGCAGTAGGCTTCGGCCTCCCAGTAGGTCACATGTTTGACCGGGTAGTCGTCATGGAGGGGGCGCCACTGGTCGAAATGCCGCTCTTCCCAGCCGTTTTCAGTCTTGCGCCAATAATAGGGGTGGGCTGGGGTGCCACGCTGGGGCTCGCCGCTGCCGAAATTCAGGTCCTGTTCGGTAGTCAGCCATTTGCGCCCGCCCTGGGTCCAGAGCTCGGGCCGCTGGTAGCCTCCGTCCTCGACAAAACGTCGGAAGTCGCCGTTGCTGACCAGGGTTCGGGCAATACGAAAGGCCGGGACGTGCACTTCAAAGCCGGGCTTTTCATTATCGAAGGCAAAGTCGCGCCGGGCGTACTCCGGGGAATGGGCCGGCATACCGATGGTGTAGCGCCCGGCAGGGATGTCCGCATCGCCCAGAGCGGCGGGATCAGCGCTCGCGGTCGGTTCGGGGCGGCTGCCCGGTGGCACCGGGTAACCCTCGGTCTGACGGCACCAGATCATCGACTCCAGATGCATATTCTGGTGGAAGATGGCGTATTTGGTCAGGTAGTGGGCCTGATCCGTGAGGGGCTGCTCCAGGATACGTTGACGTATGGCCTGGTGAATGGCGTCCACGTAGCGCAGGGTGTCCGCCTTGCCGGGAAACAGGTCGGCCCGCCAGCGGTCTTCGTGGTCCAGGTGGAAGGAGTCCCAGATTTCGTCCATTGAGGGGTCGTAAGAGGCCACTCCGTCCAGCGCCTTGCGCACAAAGACTTCGTAAAAGAAGGCGCAGTGACCGAACTCCCACAGCGGCGGATTGACGCCGGGGTGGTAGGGCACCTGAAGGCGGTCATTGCCCAGGGCCTCCACCAATTCGTGCATCCGATGGTGGGTGTCGTCCAGCGCCTGCAGCAGGCTGTCTCTGTCGTCCATCGCGAACTCCTCAAAATGGCATGACACGAGGACGATAACACATTGCCTAAATAGGCGCCCCGTTGGGCGGAAAAACAGGCAATTTCGGGGATCCCTTGCTATAATCCCGCCCTTTTTCCATTTCCCGGTCTGTGCCGGGACCCCTCGCCGGGGGTGGCTTGACCACCGTCCGGCGGCGTTTATTGGAGAGCGCTATGGCAGACAAAGCGGTAACGGCAACGAAAGTGGCCATTGTGATGGGCTCAAAGTCCGACTGGCCCACCATGGCCGAAGCGGCCCAGATTCTGGATACTCTGGGGGTGGCATACCACGCCGAAGTGGTGTCGGCCCACCGCACGCCGGACAAAATGTTCCAGTTTGCCGAAACCGCGGCGGACCAGGGCTACAAGGTGATTGTGGCCGGTGCCGGCGGCGCCGCCCATCTGCCGGGCATGATCGCCGCCAAGACCATTCTGCCGGTGCTGGGTGTGCCGGTGCAGAGTAAGGCGCTCAATGGTCAGGACAGCCTGCTGTCCATTGTGCAGATGCCCCGAGGCGTTGCGGTGGGTACCCTGGCCATCGGCGGTGCCGGTGCCTTCAATGCCGGCCTGATGGCGGCCCAGATTCTGGCGACCGACGATGCCGAGCTGGCCGGACGCATCGCCGCCTGGCGCCAGCAGCAGTCGCAGACCGTACTGGACAATCCCGATCCGAGGAGCGAATAAGCCTCATGAGTGTTCCGCGTATTATCGTGGCCGGTAACGGCCAGTTGGGCCAGATGCTGCAGCAGGCCGCCGCGCCCATGCAGATCGAGGTGATGCCGGTCAATCCCACCAGTGATGACCGGCTGGAGCTGCGCGACAGCGATGTGATTACTGTCGAGCTGGAGCATTGGCCGGACTCTCCGCGCGGTGTGCAACTGAAAGACCACCCGAATTTTCTCAACGCCACGGCACTGCACTCGGTGATCGACCGGGAGCGGCAGAAAAGCCTGCTGGATCGACTCAATGTGCCCACCGCCCCCTGGGTGTCCCTGGGGGACGAGGCGGGCATGGTCGCACAGCTCGATGAACTGGGCCGCCCGGCGGTGATCAAGCGTCGCCGCGGAGGCTACGACGGTCGTGGCCAATGGCGCTGGCAGCCGGGCGAGCCGGTGCTGGCCGAG
>NZ_DGMV01000032.1:15311-15650 GCF_002388575.1 Marinimicrobium sp. UBA4509 | reverse complement strand
AGGCGAGCCGGTGCTGGCCGAGTGGGCCAATGAGTGTATCGCCGAGGCGATGATTCCCTTCAGCCACGAGGTTTCTCTGGTGGGCGCGCGCAATCGTGCCGGCGAGAAGGTTTTCTATCCGCTCACCCGTAATTGGCACGAGAGCGGCATATTGCGGGCGAGCGTGGGCAATCTGGATGTACCCGCCGAGCAGCAGCAACTGGCCGAGGAATGGCTCGGTCGTATTATGGATGATCAGGGCTATGTCGGTGTGATGGCCATGGAGTGCTTTGTGGAAGAGGGGCATCTGCTGGTCAACGAACTGGCGCCCCGGGTACACAACTCCGGCCACTGGACCCA
>NZ_DGMV01000032.1:14686-15172 GCF_002388575.1 Marinimicrobium sp. UBA4509 | reverse complement strand
CACAACTCCGGCCACTGGACCCAGGCCGGGGCGGATATCAGCCAGTTTGAGCTGCATCTGCGGGCCGTGGCGGGTTTGCCGCTGATCACTCCGGAAGTTTACGGTGTGACCATGATGTACAACCTGCTCGGGCGGGATTGGCGCACCGAGTGGCTCGGGGTGACCGGCGCCCATGTGCATTGGTACGCGAAGGAAATTCGCCCCGGGCGCAAGGTGGGGCATGTGAATCTGCACCGGCCCAATGTGGAGGCCTTGATGGACAGCCTCAAGCAGATGCAGGGACAGGTGGATGCCGAGGATCAGTGTGTGTTTGATTGGGCCTTGGCGCAGTTATAAAGCGTGATGGTGGATGACGGCCTTTCGGACCTTATCCACCAATGAACCAATGGTATACCCCAAGAGCGGTATGGTTTGGCCGGTCCTTGGGCAGTAGATTGGGGGTATGGGAGCGGCGGGGTTGTGTGTTGGGTTACGGCGGATGCGGGC
>NZ_DGMV01000032.1:0-14548 GCF_002388575.1 Marinimicrobium sp. UBA4509 | reverse complement strand
GGCTTCGCCCTTATCCGCCCTACACAGCCTGCCGTGGTTCGCGTAGGGCGGATAAGGCCAAAGGCCGCATCCGCCGTAGCCGGAGGTGACGTAATGACACTGGCTTGACCGAAGTCAACGCCGCCCTATTCCCATCGCCCTAGACTAACGCCCACGTCAACAAACCGAGCCACACCATGTCCTTATACCAAGAGCCTCTCGCCTGGGATCAGTCCGTCATCGACCGCTACGACCTGAGCGGACCGCGCTACACCTCCTACCCCACCGCGCCCCAGTTCCGGGACGACTTCTCCCGTCAACAATGGCTCGAGGCCGTGGCGCGCAGCAACCGCAGCGGCAAGCCGCTATCCCTGTATTTTCATATTCCCTTCTGCGACACCCTCTGCTTTTACTGCGCCTGCAACAAAATCGTGACCCACAAGCGCAGCCGGGCCATGCCCTACCTGGAGCGCGTGGATCGGGAGATGGCCCTGCAGGCCGAGGTGTTCGATACCGATCGCCCGGTGAGCCAGTTGCACTGGGGCGGTGGCACACCTACCTACATCAGTGAAGACGAGATGACCTGGCTGATGGATGCGACCCGTCGGCACTTTCAACTGCTGGATAACGACGAAGGGGAGTACTCCGTGGAGGTACACCCGGGGCGTATGTCGGTGGGTAAGCTGGTTCACATGCGTCAGTTGGGGTTCAACCGGGTCAGCATGGGGGTGCAGGACTTCAATCCCGAGGTGCAGCGCGCGGTCAACCGTTATAACAGCGTCGAGCAGGTACGCGAGCTGGTGGATGTGGCGCGGGATCAGGGCTACCAGTCCATCAGCATGGATCTGATTTACGGCCTGCCGCTGCAGACCCGTGCCAGTGTAAAAGAAACCCTGGATCAGGTGATTGACCTGGGCCCGGATCGGTTGTCCCTGTTCAACTATGCCCACTTGCCGCACCTGTTCAAAAGCCAGCGTCTGATTCACGAATCGGACCTGCCTTCGCCTCAGGACAAACTCGCCATTCTGCACGAAGCCATTGAGCGTCTGCAGTCGGCGGGTTATGTGTATATTGGCATGGATCACTTCGCCAAGCCGGACGACAGCCTGGTCAAGGCGCAGCAGGAAGGCCGACTGCAACGCAACTTTCAGGGTTACTCGACTCACGCCGAGTGTGATCTGATCGCCTTTGGCGTGTCGGCGATCAGTTATTACGGTAGCACCTACATCCAGAATGCCAAGAAAGTGGAGGAGTATCAGACGCGCATCGATGAAGGGCGCCCCGCGTTGATCAAAGGCGTGCGCCTGCAGCCCGAAGATCATTTGCGCCGCGCGGTGATCAACCAGTTGATCTGTCACTTCAAGCTCAGCTTTGGCCAACTCTACGAACGCTTTGGCATCAACCCCAATCAGTATTTTCGGGATGAGCTGGCCCAGTTGGCGCCCATGGTGGAAGACGGATTGATCGAGGTTACCCCGGCCGGTATTACCGTGCTGAACAAGGGGCGGCTTTTGATTCGTCGCGTGTGCATGGTCTTCGATCAATACCTGGATACTGGCAACCAGATTCGCTATTCGAAAGTGATCTGAGCCAATCCGTGTACAATGCTTCCCAGTACTGATCGGGAGGCGTGTGGTGGCACTGTTCTGGCTGTTTTTACTCACCGGGGTTCTGGTGGCGGCGCTGGTGTACGCCCCGATTCGTCGCTATCGACACAGCCGTGCACTGGCCGAGCAACCCCTGCCGGCCAGTTGGCAGCAGTGGCTGCAGGACCGCTGGTGGTTGTACCCCTACCTTCCCGAGCCGGTGCGCCTCAACCTGCATCGCCAGTTGCAGGTGATGCTCGCCCATACCCGTTTTTACGGCTGTAATGGCCTTACCGTGACCGAGCCCATGCGCGTGCTGACTCTCGCTCAGGCGGCGTTGATGAATGCCGGTGAAGGTTGCATGCAGTGGTCCGGCTTTCCGGTGGTGTTGCTGTATCCCGAGGCGTTCGTGCGCGAGGGTGAGGTGGTCGATGAGTTGGGATTGGTCGCCTATGAGCGTCAGGAGTTGCTGGGGGAGTCCTGGGAGCAGGGCAAGGTGGTGCTCTCCTGGGCGGACATCGAACAGGACCTGCGCGGCGAAGACAGCCACTGCCTGGTGATTCACGAATACGCCCATCAGTTGGATGGTTACGACGGCGTGATGGACGGTACGCCACCGTTGCGCGATCCCCAGAGTGTTCAGCGATGGGCCGACATCATGTCCGCGGCCTTCGATGATGTGAGTCAGTCGAATTCTGAATCGGCGCAAATGATTGATTCATACGCCGCAACCAATCCGGAAGAGTTTTTCTCGGTGATCTGCGAAACATTTTTCGTGCGTCCGGAGACTTTGTATTACGCCTATCCCCTGGTGTACCGTGAGTTAAAACAGTTGTTCCATCTGGACCCTTTTCTGTGGGTCCGCTGACCCGTCGAGCCGCCGTTTTCTGACAATATTTTGACGTCTGCTTTCCGTTATAACTGCTACAGTTAACAGTAGTCGGGTTTTGAATGGCTAAAAGTTTCATCTGATTTGTATCTATTAATCAGATATCAGCTCTGTGACGATAAATTGCAGTCTTGCTCACGAGTTTGGTAGGAAACCATGTCCAAATCGCTGTACAGAACGGAAACAAAAGTGTTGCTGGAAGTGCTCAAAGAACTGCGCTCTGAGGCTGGCTTGACACAGACACAATGTTCACAGGCATTGGGTCGACCTCAGTCTTTCATAAGTGATGTGGAGCGGGGTGTTCGTCGCCTCGACCTGATTCAACTGCTGGACTTGTGTCGGGTGTTCGGGGTCAGTCTGCGCACCTTGATACGCCGCTTTGAAGCACACCTGGCAAGACACGACCTGGCCCCGGTGGATGAAGAGGAGTAACTGACCGGGACTTCTCTCCCTATTTGTATATCTGAATAGTAGATGCCACACTCTTCCTTGAATGGCCCATTCGTTCGGCTTTTGTGCGGCCAGAACTCTCACAACGCTTTTCTTTTGTTCTAAGCTTGTATTGGATGTTCATCCGGCTCCCGCTTGGGGGCGGGCTCGGGAGGGGAGAGAATGGATATAGCAGAGGATTTACGGAAGCGTCGCCATCTGGCGACGGTCAATATTCTGGCCGGTCCTCAGGACATAGGTCATTTATACTGTCTTCTTTTCATTCTGGCGCTGCTGGCGCTCGGGACCTTGACGGTCTATCAGACCGGCGGTACGGCGTACGCTTATCCCTACCTGATGTTGATTCCCGTTTTGTTTGCTTCGGCCTGGTACGGCCTGGCCGGCGGACTCCTCTCGGCGCTGCTGGCCAGTACGCTGATGGCGATGATGCCGCTGAATGTGGAACAGGCGGTGATGCAGGAGCCGGTCAACTGGCTGCTGCGCATGGGGCTGTACCTTTTGCTGGGCGGCGTCGCCGGCGGCCTGTTTCAAAGCCTGCGGGGCGCCTATCGCGAACGGGAGGCGCTGGTGCGCACCGACCCTCGCTCGGGTCTGCCCAATCAGGCGGCCCTCGATCAGGATCTTCATGCCTGGAAGAACAGTGAGGGGAGGCGAGAGGCACCGGTTGGGCTGATCATTGTTCGCCTGACCGATATTACCGACGTGCTGGAGGCCATGGGGGCGGATGCGTCGGATGAGCTGGCGGGGCTCGTGGGCGAGCGTCTGCGCCACCTCGTTGGCGGTGATTCCAGTGTGTACCGGTTCAGTGTTTCTGAACTTATTGTGCTGTTGCCCGGGGCCGATGAGGTGTTGCTCGAAGCAATGGCCCGGCGCATCATCGAAGCCGGGGAAGACAACCTGGTCGTTCAATCGGTACCGGTCCGGGTGCAGCTGGTCCTGGGCAGCGCCTTCAAATCGGGGCTGGGCTCGGCGACGGATGAGCTGATCAGTGAAGCGCGCATTGCGCTCTTCTCGGCCATTCGCAAAGGCGTGAGCTACTGCCCTTATCATTCCGATTTGTCCAAGAAAAAGCTGTCCCATATTACCCTGATTTCCAACGTCCGGCGCGGACTGGAGCGCGGTGAATTCGAGCTGCACTATCAGCCCAAGGTACGCCTGCGTGACGGTGCGCTGGTGGGCAGTGAAGCGCTGATCCGCTGGCGTGACAGCGAGCGGCAATTGATTCCCCCCGGCCAGTTTATGCCCAAAGTGGAGAATACGACCCTGATTGGGCCGGTGACCGAATTTGTCAGCCGGGCGGCCTGTGAATTTGTGTCCTGGCAGTCCCACCCGGTCAGCATCAATTTTTCCGCCCGGAACCTGATGGATGAGCGTATGCCGACTTTCCTCGAACAGCAGGTCCGTCGCCTGGGGGTGGCGCCGGCGCACATTGAAGTCGAGGTGACCGAAAGCGCTCTGATTCAGAATCTGGAGGCGGCTCGAGTTGCTATTGAGCGGCTCAGGGCCATGGGATTTTCCGTCAGTATCGATGATTTTGGTACCGGCTTTGCCTCGTTTGAGTACCTGCAGCACCTACCGATCACCGGGATCAAGATTGATCGGGCGTTTGTTCAACCTTTGGAGAGCCAGGAACGCTCCCGCAAACTGATGGCCAGCCTGGTGGATATGGGGCATGCCCTCGATCTGGTGGTTACCGCCGAGGGGGTGGAAAATGCGGAGCAGTACCGGCTGCTCCGATCGATGGGCTGCGATCAGGTGCAGGGATTTTTCTTTACGCCCGCCTTACCGAGTCGGCAGTTTGCCGCCTGGTGTGAACACTATCGCCCGGTGGATGACTGACGCTCTATCGGTTTTCCAGCCGGTTGTAATCCAATAGTCCTGCCTGTACTCCCGCGCGCTCACGATAGAGCACGTGGATGTCGTCACTGATTTCCCAGAAATTTGGATCGCTGCGGCGCACCCCGTAGCGATCCTTCAGCTTCCGGTAGTCCCGCTCGTCGCTCATGGCCCGCACCTGATTCACGAAGGCCGGAATGTCCCGCTCATCCATCATCAGGAAGCTGTTCGGGTAGCTTCCGATGATGCCCGCCGCCACACTCAGTGTGTCCTCCTTCGGCAGGCGTCGCTCCTGCTCCATAAACAGCGATGACAGGTTGCTGTAGGCGTTGTGGTGAATCAGTGTGAACAACGCGCTATCGGGCACATAGATGACCGTTGTCGGCGGCAGTACCCGCAGGGCCTCTCCCTCCAATGAGTGCAGTGTCTGCAGCGCTTCTCTGGTGCGCTCATTCAGCGCCAGTTCGTCCAACTGGTGCTCGCCGGAGAGGACCGGCTGAAGCCGTCTGATCAACAACTGGTAGAGTCGCCGTTGGTGGTCCTGGCCCGACGGGTATTCCAGAGCGGTCTCTACCTGGAGGTTGTTCTGGTAAACGTCCAGGTATTCTTTGAGGTCTTCTTCGGCGTCCCGATACCAGTGGGCAATGGTCGGCTCCTGGACTGGCTCGGGCAGGAAGTTGATGAAGTTCATCTCGCCTTCCATGCGCAGGAAGTCCATATACAGCCGGCTCAGCAGTTGGTGGGAGGTGTTGCCGTAGACATCAAAGCCCGCCACCAGCAGGTAGTGAATCCGCTCCAACAGGGGATAGTCGATCACCCAGCTGGTTTTCGGCTCGGGCCCGATAAAACCGCGGTGCACGCTGGCACTGTCGGTGTGTCGGAAAATGGTCAGAGCGGCGTTGGTGTTTTGGCCCTCGCCATCCCAGATCATTTCCATGCTGAGCGGTTCACGTTCGCCAAACTTGTCGGACAGGTGGGTGGCTTTGGCGGCCAGGTAATCTTTCTGCAACTGTGAGTAGCGCCGCCAATTGGTCATTGGCAGCAGGGTGTTGCCGACTCCGGCAGGCAGTTTCAGGTGCTCGCTGTTGTTGGCTAGAAACTCTCCATCCCATTTATCGGCGGTAAACGCCGGGTCTACAAAGCTGACCCAGAAGTGATCCTGAATCACATTGAGGGCCACCTGGCCTCGACACACCGGGCCCTTGATGAAATTCATGATGGTGAACTCGGCTTCATCCAGCAAAAACTGGTAGCGGGCCTTTACTGGCAGATCCACAAAGGTCGCAAAGGGATTGGCCGCCTGTTCGGACTGGTAACCCGGCAGTTCGGTGACCGCGTAATCCGCGTCCAGAAACCATTCTCGCCAGTGGGCCATGCGCTCGGGCGTCAGGGCGTAGGGCAGGTGGTTTTTCACCACAATGCTGCTCGGGTCCCGCCAGAGACGGTAGTACACCCGGTCCACCCCCGGGTCATCGAAGGGGCGGCGGGTGCTGATGCGCTCGATGGGCTCGCCGGGGGGCGTGCCGGAGCGGACCAATTTGAAAAACACGGTGGGGTTTGCCTCAAAATGCAGATTGGCCAGAAAGAGGTGCTCGTACAGGTAGCGGTTGGTCAACCGGGCTTTGAGGGAGTCGGCGTTAAAAAAATGCTCCCACTGCTGAACGGTCTGTTGCAACTCGGGGCCAATGGGTTTGGGGGCCCCGGCGGGGGCGCCATCTTCCAGCCAGTGGATCAGGCGGTTGTGCTCGCGCTCGGACAGCCCCGGTAGCCCGTAGGGCATGCCCCACAGTGGGTAGTCCTCGGCATAGCTGTCGAAGGTCTCGGCCTTGGGGCAGTGCCAGTCTCGGTTAAGGGAAAAATCGAAACTGTCGGGCAGCACGGCCTGGGTGGGCAAGGGGTGCTGCCGTTTGAGCTGGAGCATGCGCGCGAGCACGCTACCCTGGAGATTGGCTTGGGCACTGTCGGCGCGCTCGTTGATGACCGGGAAGAAGCCTTTCTCTCGCCACTGCGCGGTGCTGTCCGCATCTTCAAACAGCCGGGTGAGCTCGGCACCGAGCAGGCGGGTACCGTCGTACACCTTGTCCTCGTGGGCACCCCGGAACAGACCTTCCCGGGCTTCCATTTTCAGCTGACAGGGCGCGTCGTAGCAGCCGTGACAGACGGTACAGCGGTGCTCGAGCAGCGGTTTGATATGTTCCTGGAACCGGTCGTCCTCCGACGCATTGCGCAGTGGCTCCCGGGGGGTGGGGGCGCCATAGCGTTGATTCCACAGTTGGTGGCCGATCGCGCTGCAGCCAATGACGATCAGTATGAGCGTCACCAGTGAGCCCCGGGTCAGCCAGTGTCCAGTTGCCATGGGAAGATCCTTGGTCGTGCATTATCCCGGGAGTATAACAGGCCGTGGTTTACATCATTCGGATAAGCACCGATACTGAGCGGCGGCCTACACCAGACCGGAGAGAAAGTGCCTGTGAGTGACCATCAGCCCGTCAAGCCCGAGGTTCTGTACCCCGATTACCCCCGCCTGAGCCGGGTTTACGAACAATTGAATGATGATGAGGATGCCCGGGTCTGTAAGGATATTCCCGAGGATGCCTGCCGACATCAACCGCGCAACTTTTTTGCCTACCTGGTCGCCAACACCTTCAGTAAAGTGGCGGATGAGCTCTCCAGTGCCCGACTGATCTTGCCCTGGCTGCTCGGCGCGGCCGGGGCCTCATCGGGGTTCGCCGGCTTTCTGGTGCCTATCCGCGAGGCGGGGGTGTTGATTCCGCAACTGATGGTCGCGGCCTTTATCCGGCGCTTGGCCCGGCGCAAAGTGGTTTGGCTGCTGGGTGCTTTTCTGTCCATGCTGGCGCTGGCGGCCATGGCCCTGGCCGCCGGGACGCTGCAGGGCTCTGAGGTAGGCTGGGCCGTCGTCGGCGCCCTGGTGGTGTACAGCCTGGCAAGAGGGCTCTGCTCGGTTGCCGCCAAAGATGTGCTCGGAAAAACCGTCTCGAAAACCCGGCGCGGTGCGCTGATGGGTTACTCGGCCAGCGTGGCCGGGGTGGCCACCTTGCTGGTGGGCCTGTATGCGGAATTTGGCACGGGTGCCGAGCCGGTCAACCTGACCCTGTTCCTCGGTGGCGCAGCGGCGTTATGGCTGCTGTCGCTACTGGCGTTCAGCCAGATTCAGGAAGCGCCGGGGGCCACCGAGGGCGGTGGGAACGCGGTCAGTGTGGCCCTGCGCAGTCTGGGTATCGTGGTGACCGATCGGGACTTTCGGCGCTTTGTGCTCGCCCGGGGGCTGTTGCTGAGTATCGCGCTCGTCCCGCCGTTTTTTGTGTTGCTCGCTCAGGAACACGCCGGCAGCAGCGCGGCGGGGCTGGGCCTGATGATCATTGCCAGTGGCCTGGCGGCCAGCCTGAGCTCGCCGGTGTGGGGCCGACTGAGTGACCGCTCCAGCCGTTGGACCATGGCGCTGGCGGCCTTTGGGGGTGCGATACTCTGTGCCGTGACGGCGCTGCTGGCGTGGCTGGAGCTGACGCTGCTCGCCTCGCCCTGGGTGCATGCTCTGCTGTTCTTTGGTATCAGTATCTGTCACGGCGGGGCGCGCCTGGCCCGCAAGGTCTATCTTGTCGATATGGCCACCGCGCAGACCCGCGCGCAATATGTGGCGGTCAGCAACACGCTGATCGGGCTGGCATTGCTCGCCCTGGGTAGCGTGGGGCTGCTGACCGCGTGGATCGGTGTCGCGGGTGTGATTGCATTGCTGGGCGGGATATCCCTGATCGCCGCCCTGTATGGACTCAATTTGAAAGAGATCAGCGGCTGAACCGCTGATCCCCTGTTGTAGAGGCAGTTAACAGTATGGCGAAGAAAGAGGAAAACAAACTGCAGCAGCCCGGTGCTCACCTGACCGTGCGCAATGCCACCCTGGCGGATGTGCCCGCCATTGTGGCGCTCGCTGACCGTGTGTACGGTCCGCTCAAAATGGAGACCTACCCGCGCGCGGCGATCGTCGGGCAGATCAATAACTTCCGCCAGGGGCAGATCGTGGTCATGGTGGGGGATGCCCTGGTGGGTTACTGTGCGACCTTCCGCATCTCCGGTGATGTGGCACTGAAGACGCACACCTGGAATGAAATTACCGGCAACGGTTTTGCATCCCGTCACGACATCCATGGCGACTGGTTGTACGGTATGGAAGTCTGTATCGATAACGCCTATCGCGGCTATCGCATCGGCCAGCGTCTGTACAACGAGCGGAAAAAGTTGTGTCAGTCCCTGGGTCTGAAAGGCGTGGTGTTTGCCGGGAGAATGCCCAACCTGCACAAGCGCCTGAAAAAAGTCGGCTCGGTAGAAAACTATATCGATCAGGTGGTGCACAAGCAGATCAAGGACCCGGTCCTGTCGTTCCAGCTGCGCAATGGCTTTGAGGTGATTGGCGTTATCCCCAATTACCTCGACGATGATACCGAATCGCTGAACTACGCCGCCCACCTGGTCTGGTACAACCCGAAAGTACCGCAGGAAGATGAGAAACCGGTGAAAAAATACGGCGTACGGATGCCCGACGTCGTGCGCATCGCCACTGTGCAATATATGCAGCGGCGGGTCACGTCGTTCGCTGAGTTTCTGAAGTACATCGAATACTTTGTCGACGTCGTGGCGGATTACAAAAGTGACTTTGTGGTCTTTCCGGAACTGTTGACACTGCAGCTGTTGTCGATTGAGGACCAGGAGCTTTCGCCTTTCGAGTCGATTGAGGCGCTGACCAAGTACACGCCTCGTCTTAAAGATGCGTTCCGGGATATGGCGCTCAGCTACAACGTCAATATCATCGCCGGCTCGCACCCCACTCGGGTAGAGAACGGCCGTATTGAAAATATTTCCTATATTTTTCTGCGCGACGGCCGGATCTTCGAGCAGCCCAAAATCCACCCCACGCCGAACGAGCGCTATTGGTGGGACATTGAAGGTGGTAGCAGCCTGACCGCCATCGATACCGACTGCGGCCCGATTGGTGTATTGATCTGCTACGACTCGGAGTTCCCGGAATTGGGGCGTCACCTGGCGGATCAGGGGGTTCAGATTCTGTTTGTACCTTTCTGCACCGATGAGCGGCAAAGCTATCTGCGCGTGCGCTACTGTTGTCAGGCCCGTGCGGTGGAAAACCAGATGTACGTGGTCATGTCCGGTAATGTGGGTAACCTGCCCAACGTCTCCAATATGGACATTCAATACGCGCAGAGCTGCATTCTGACGCCCTGTGACTTTCCCTTCGCGCGGGATGGCATTGCGGCAGATACAACGCCCAATGTCGAAACCGTGGCGTTTGCCGACTTGCGTCCCGAGTCATTGATCATGGCCCGCAACAGCGGCACTGTGCAGAATCTGAAAGATCGTCGGCACGACCTGTACCGGATGCAGTGGCGAGGGGATAAAAAGCAATAGTTGTTTCAGAACCCCAGGGATGGGGCCCTTGATGACAGACCAACAATAATCTGATTGAGGAGCACGTTGATATGAAGCATCGAGAGTCTCGCACCGTGGGTGCCATTTGCCTGGGGCTGGCAATTCTGTTTCTGGTGTTGGGCGATTATCTGTTGAGTGTGCCTTTGGCTGTATACGGCACCCTCTGCTTTGTTTTTCCGGAGAAACTGTTTGCGACCCGGGAACAACTCGACGCGGTACGCAAACGCCGCAAGGACAAAAGCGGTAAGCGGCCCATCACGCTCCCTTGGTATCAGTCCCCGGTGATCGTGGGAATTGTCATCGCTTCGGTGATTTTTGGTTACTATGCATTAGCGTGACGGTGCTGAAAAAAGTGAGCGCGCCATTGCGACTACAGCGCGCTCATTCTTCAATGTCCCGGTATCATTGAGGTTATAGCGGCGGTTTTCGCCCGACAACGGCGAACACGATCGCCAGCACCACGCCGACCACAAAAAGAATCCAGGCAATGTTGGTTGCGGCGCCAGCAATGCCGCTCAATCCCAGTACCCCGGCAACAATGGCAATAATCAGAAATAAAAATGCCCAGCTGAACATAAGCAATCTCCTTTGACGATGCAGGTTTTGTGAGTATAGGCAAAAACGCGGCCTTCACAATATTGGACGTAAGGAGGTAGGAAAGTTGCATTCGAGGGCGAAAGTTGTGAGTGAAGTCTCATTTGGCGCCTTGTTCCGGCGGCGACTGTTGAATTCCGCAATCTTGGCCTAAGATAAACAGTACCGTAGGGTTTTGGCAGAAAATGGCTTGTTATTGCTGCATTTCGCGCCAAAACAGCAAGCATACGGCACCCATGGGGCAGCAATAAGCCCTTTTTTATCGAATGAAGGAGTCAACACCATGAATGAAGAAAACCTTCTGACCAAGCGCGTCCGCTCACTGGCCCTGGCAATGTTTCTGGTTCTCTCCGGCGGTGCTTTCCTGACCGGCTGTGATCAAGGGCCTGCAGAAGAAGCGGGCGAGAATATTGATGACGCGGTGGATGATGCCGGTGATGCAATGGAAGATGCGGCAGATGACGCCGAAGATGCCGTTGAATAAGTAATCATTGTAGTAGTAAGCGCCCTGGGGTCACTATGGTGGCTCAAGGGCGCGCTCTTCCCCCCCTCTCCATACCATCCTCCTTGTCCTCCAGGTGTCACTCAGTCAGGCCTTGTTCTGGTGCCTCCTTGCGCAGAATTGCACCGTATTGGTGCGGAAGGCGGTGTTCCTGTCCTGCGGAAACGGCGCAAAAGCGCTATTTTGGCGCCTTTTAAGGTTGGCATTCATATTGCTCACTCTTTAGTACACAGAGGATTCGATGGGACCACCCCGTTGAAGCAACTCAGTAAAGACAATTTGACCAAGGCGCTGCGGCGGATGATGCAGTGCTGAATAGGCCGCTAGGGTTCCGGCGTGATGACTTGAACAGGTTCAGGTTCGCGTGTCTGGTCCGAGAGCAGCCGACCTTACACGGGAATTTTCAGTGCAAGGTTACACGGCGGGACAAAAGCCCGGGAGGTTCGCGATGGCGCTGTCGCCATTGAATCCTCGTTCATGAAACCGTGTAACCGCTGGAGGTTCACCATGTCAGGCACCACACCGTACTACTCTCCCTCTCCGACCCACTGTTGTGGCAAGGTAAAAACCCCCGGGTTTTTCCTTGTCACCTTTTTTTGTCGCCTCGCCCGAACCCTTCCCGCTGCTGGCAGCCGGTAATTGAATACCGGTCCAGAGCCAATTCATCCACGCTGAGGTAAGCATGAAGCGACTGATCAACCAACAACCCAATCGCGTTGCCCGCTGGCTGTTGGGACTGCTGCCATTTCTGCTGTTGTTGGCCCTCTATGTGGGGGCGTCCAACGCGCGTCTGGCGGAAAATCCCAACGACAAGTTGTTACCTTCTTTTGACAGCTTTGGCGCGGCAATCGAAAGACTGGCGTTCGAACCCAGCGCCCGAACGGGCGAGTACCTGTTCTGGCAAGACACCCAAAGCAGTCTCCAACGCCTGGCTATTGGCGTGACCATCAGCGCCGTGTTCGCTCTGGTGTTCGGGGTGCTCAGCGGTGCCATTCCCTATGTAAGCGCCAACCTGTCGCCTTTGATGACGGCCGTCTCTCTGGTGCCCCCCATGGCCATATTGCCCATTCTTTTTATTGTGTTTGGCCTGGGTGAGTTGTCCAAAGTCATGTTGATCATCATTGGCACGGCGCCGTTTTTGTGTCGCGATATGCAGCAGCGAGTGCAGGAAATTCCCGCCGAGCAGATCATCAAAGCGCAAACCCTGGGCGCCAGCAGTTGGCAGATCATCCAGCGGGTGATTCTGCCTCAGATACTGCCCCGCCTGCTCGCCAGCGTGCGCCTGTCTCTGGGATCGGCCTGGTTGTTTCTGATTGCCGCCGAAGCGATTGCCTCCACCGATGGACTTGGTTACCGCATTTTCCTGGTACGTCGTTACCTGTCCATGGATGTCATCCTGCCCTATGTGGTCTGGATCACAATTCTTGCCTTTGTTATCGACCTGTTGTTGCGGTTGCTTTCGCGCCGTTGCTTCCCCTGGTTCCACGCACAAACTGGCAGCGGCCACTGAGGTGTTATGAGTTACATCAAAATTGACAAGCTGTGGAAGCGCTATGGTGACACCGTGGTGCTGGAAAATCTGAACAAAACCGTGGAGCGCGGTGAGTTCATTACCATTGTCGGCGCATCGGGCTGTGGCAAGACCACCTTTCTGAAATTGTTGCTGGGCACCGAGTCTCCCTCTCAGGGAGGGATCGAACTCGATGGCAAACCGCTGGTGGCGGAGCCCGGTGACGATCGCGGTATCGTGTTTCAGCGCTATTCGGTATTCCCGCATATGACGGCGCTGGAAAACGTGATGCTCTCCATGGAGTTTGAGCGCAGCCCGCTGATGGCGCGTCTGTTTGGTCGGGCCAGCAGGCAGGCCCGGCAGACCGCGGAGGACATGCTGGAGGCGGTGGGGCTGAGTCACGCCCTGCACAAATACCCCCATGAATTGTCCGGCGGTATGCAACAGCGACTCGCCATCGCCCAGTCGCTGATCAAACAGCCACGCATCCTGCTATTGGATGAACCGTTCGGCGCACTGGACCCCGGCATCCGGAAGGACATGCATGAACTGGTGATCAAACTCTGGCGCGAACTGAACCTGACCGTATTCATGATCACTCACGACATTCAGGAAGGCTTCTATCTCGGCACCCGGCTCTGGGTGTTCGACAAAGACCGGATTGATCCGCACGAACCCGAAGCTTACGGCGCGCGGATAACCTATGACCTGCCGGTGGGTGAGACGGACGAAGCATTGCTGAAAACCATTGACGACAACCTGAATCAAACCGAACAGAAAAAGGAGACGCTTCACCATGGCCAATGAAGCTCTGTACGAGTACACCCTGCCACCGGCCAGCCACTGGTCCCTGCGCTTGCGGCGCGGCACCGCGCTGGAACTGACCGACCTCGAGGGCGGCGCCAACGTCGGTATGTTGTTTTACAACCCGGAAAATCTGCTCGAACGCTATAACGCGCCGGATACCCTCAAGTGTCAACACACTTTCAAACTCACCCGCGGCCACTGCCTTTATTCAGACATGGGCCGGATTTTCGCCTCCATCGTGGAAGACAGCCTGGGCTGGCATGAAACCGTCTGCGGCACCAGTAACGCGCAACAAGTGGCCGAGCAGTGGGGCAAGCGCGATTATCAGAACGACCAGAACCAGTGGCACCAGGACGGCACCAGCAGCTTTCTGGTGGAGCTGGAAAAATACGGACTGGGCCCGAAAGACCTGGCCGCCAACCTAAACTGGTTCAGCAAAGTCGCCCCGGATGCCGAAGGCAACCTGGCACTGACAGAAAACCACTCGAGCGCGGGCAGCCGCGTCCTGCTGCGGTTTGAAATGGACACGCTGGTAGTAATGCACTCCTGCCCACACCCCATGAACCGGGCGCTCGATTACCCACGCAAGCCCGTGGGCATACGCCTGCTTCAGGCCGACCCGGTCACCGAGGACGACTACTGCAAAAACTTCCGCCCGGAAAACCGCCGCGGCTTTGAAAACAACCGTCTCTATTACCTGGGCGCATGAGTCAGGGCAGAGGAGAACACCCATGATCAAAGAAAGCACACTCAAACCCGAAGACGCCAGCGTCCGCGACACCGTCGGCGCGGGCGACTACTACCTGAAAGTGATCAAAGCCGGCCAGACCCTGCGCATCCTCGACCTCGAAGGAAACCAGGCCGCCGACACACTGTTCTACAGCGCCGATGATCCCACCGAGCGCTACAGCGCCATGGACACCATCCGCGAACAGGGC
>NZ_DGMV01000054.1:72160-76414 GCF_002388575.1 Marinimicrobium sp. UBA4509 | reverse complement strand
TGGCGCAGCTGATCTTTGACCTCAAGCAGGTCAACCCGGACGCCCAGGTGTCGGTCAAGCTGGTGTCTCGTCCCGGCGTCGGCACTATTGCCGCCGGTGTGGCCAAGGCCTACGCGGACCTGATCACCATTTCCGGCTACGACGGCGGTACCGCGGCCAGCCCGCTGACCTCCATCCGCTATGCGGGCTCTCCCTGGGAGCTGGGCCTGAGTGAAACCCACCAGACCCTGCGCGCCAACGATCTGCGCGACAAGGTCCGGGTGCAGACCGACGGCGGCCTGAAAACCGGCCTGGATGTGATCAAGGCGGCCATGCTCGGCGCCGAGAGCTTCGGCTTCGGTACTGGCCCGATGGTGGCCATGGGCTGTAAGTACCTGCGGATCTGTCACCTGAACAACTGCGCCACCGGTGTGGCCACCCAGCGCGACGACCTGCGTGAAAACCACTACATCGGCACCGTTGAAATGGCGATGAACTTCTTCAAGTTTATTGCCGAGGAAACCCGTGAGTGGTTGGCCCGACTGGGACTGCGCAGTCTGGGTGATCTGGTCGGTCGCGTCGACCTGCTCGAAGCGATCGAAGGCCAGACCAGCAAGCAGAAGCGTCTGGACCTGAGCCGCATCACTTACACCGACAAGTTCCTGGAAACCAAGCCGCAGCTGTGCGCGGTGGATCGTAACGAACCGTTCGACAAGGGCGAGCTGGCCGAGGCGATGGTCAAGGAAGTGCTGCCGGCCATTGAGAGCAAATCCGGCGGTGAATACGCCTTTACCGTGACCAACTGCGACCGCTCTATCGGCGCGCGCATCAGCGGTGAAATTGCCAAGCGCCACGGCAACCAGGGCATGGCGGATAAGCCCATTACGCTAAAACTCACCGGTGTGGCCGGTCAGAGTCTGGGTGTGTGGAACGCCGGTGGCCTGTATATTTACCTGGAAGGCGATGCCAACGACTACGTGGGCAAAGGCATGGCCGGCGGCAAACTGGTGCTGCGCCCACCGCGCAACTCCGGCTTCAAGTCCCAGGACACCAGCATCATGGGTAACACCTGTCTGTACGGCGCGACCGGCGGTAAGGTGTTCGCGGCCGGTCAGGCGGGCGAGCGCTGCGGCGTTCGTAACTCCGGTGCTCACGTCGTCGTGGAAGGTGCCGGTGACCACTGCTGTGAGTACATGACCGGTGGCGTGGTGACCGTACTCGGTCGCACCGGGGTGAACTTCGGTGCGGGTATGACTGGCGGCTTTGCGTTCGTGTTGGATGAGGACAACAGCTTTGTGGATCGCTACAACCACGAACTGGTGGACATTCACCGGGTGGATGGCGAATCGCTGGAAGCGCACCGCAACTACCTGCGTCGGGTCATCACGGAATTTACCGAAGAGACCGAAAGCGAGTGGGGCCAGAACCTGCTGGACAACTTCGATGATTACGTCGGTAAATTCTGGCTGGTCAAGCCCAAGGCGGCGAGCCTGAGCGGCTTGCTCAACGACATGGAAAAACGCGGCGAATAACCCGCCGGTGCGCCTTCGGGCGCACAGGACACTAGAACGATACAGAGCCCGTTCGCCAGTGCGGCGCGGGCTCACACCGATTAGCTGAGGCAGTGATTATGGCCGGACGTTTAAACAACAACTTCCAGTTTATTGATGTGGGCCGTCAGGACCCCGCCAAAAAAGACATGGAAGTGCGCCAGCACGAGTTTGTGGAAATTTACGAACCGTTTGACCAGGACCAGGCAGCCAGTCAATCGCATCGCTGTCTTTCCTGCGGCAATCCCTACTGTGAATGGAAGTGCCCCGTGCACAACTTCATTCCCAACTGGTTGAAGCTGATTTCCGAAGGCAACATCTTTGAAGCGGCCGAGCTGAGTCATCAGACCAACTCCCTGCCGGAAGTCTGTGGTCGTGTCTGCCCCCAGGATCGCCTGTGTGAAGGCGCCTGTACCCTGAACGACGGCTTCGGTGCCGTGACCATTGGTAATGCCGAGAAGTACATCACCGACACCGCTTTCGCCATGGGTTGGAAGCCAGACATGTCCAAGGTCACCTGGACCGACAAGAAAGTCGCCATCATCGGCGCCGGCCCGGCCGGTCTGGGTTGCGCCGACGTGTTGGTGCGCAATGGCGTCAAACCGGTGGTCTTTGATCGTTACCCGGAAATCGGCGGCCTGTTGACCTTCGGTATTCCCGAATTCAAGCTCGAGAAAAACGTCCTGACCCGTCGGCGTGAAATCTTCACCGAAATGGGTATGGAATTCCGTCTGAATACCGAAGTCGGCACCGACATCACCATGGACGAAATTCTCAAGGAGTACGATGCGGTGTTTATGGGCATGGGTACCTACACCTACATGAAAGGTGGCTTCCCCGGTGAAGACCTGCCCGGCGTACACGACGCTCTGCCGTTCCTGGTGGCCAACGTCAATCGCAACCTGGGGTTTGAAAAAGACCCGAGCGAGTTCATCAGCGTGAAAGGCAAGCGCGTGGTGGTGCTCGGCGGTGGTGATACCGCCATGGACTGTAACCGCACCTCCATTCGCCAGGGCGCCGAGAGCGTGACCTGTGCTTACCGCCGTGACGAAGAGAACATGCCCGGCTCGCGCCGCGAAGTGGCCAACGCCAAAGAAGAGGGCGTACAGTTCCTTTTCAACCGTCAGCCTGTGGCCATTGTCGGTGAAGATAAGGTCGAAGGCGTGAAAGTGGTGACCACCGAATTGGGTGAGCCCGATGAAAATGGCCGTCGCCGTCCCGAACCGATTCCGGGCAGTGAAGAAGTCTTGCCGGCTGATGTGGTGCTGATTGCCTTCGGTTTCCGTCCGAGTCCCGCGCCCTGGTTTGACGAGCACGGCATCAAGGTATCCGACTGGGGTGGTGTGGAAGCGCCGGAAACCCAGCAGTACAAGTTCCAGACCTCCAACCCGAAGGTGTTCGCCGGTGGCGACATGGTGCGCGGTTCCGACCTCGTGGTGACCGCCATCTGGGAAGGGCGCGAAGCGGCCGAAGGGATCATGGACTACCTCGAAGTGTAAGAACTTGGGTGACGGCGGATGCGTGCTTCGCACTCCGAGGCGTCGGACCGATCCGCCCTACGACACCTCCGTATCCGCCGCTCCCCTCCCCCGTTCTCCGACTGTACCGGACCATTACTATGACCGAGCTGAAAAACGACCGCTTCCTGCGCGCCCTGGCCCACGAACCGGTGGACGTCACTCCGGTGTGGATGATGCGTCAGGCCGGTCGCTACCTACCGGAATATCGGGCCAGCCGCGAGCGGGCCGGCAACTTCATGGGTTTGTGCGGCAACCCGGACATGGCCTGTGAGGTGACGCTGCAACCCCTGGAGCGCTACCCGCTGGATGCGGCCATTCTGTTCTCGGACATTCTCACTATCCCTGATGCAATGGGGTTGGGCTTGTACTTTGAGCCCGGTGAAGGCCCCAAGTTTGAAAAGCCGGTGCGTACTGAAGCCGATATCATGGCACTGGATGTGGTCAATCCAGAAGCGGATCTGCCCTACGTCCTCGATGCGGTGAAAACCATTCGCCGCGAGCTGGGCGGTCGGGTGCCCCTGATCGGTTTTTCCGGTAGCCCCTGGACCCTGGCCACCTACATGATTGAAGGTGGCTCCAGCCGGGATTTTCGCCGCGCCAAGCAGATGATGTACGACCGGCCCGAGCTGATGCATCACCTGCTCGACACCCTGGCCCAGTCCGTTATCCGCTACCTGAACGGCCAGATTCTGGCGGGCGCCCAGGCGGTGCAGATTTTCGATACCTGGGGCGGCGCCCTGTCCCACAATGCCTACCGGGAATTCTCCCTGCGCTACCTGGAGCAGATTGTCAAAGGCCTGATCCGTCAGCACGACGGCCGCAAAGTACCGGTGATTCTGTTCACCAAAGGCGGCGGCCAGTGGCTGGAGGCCATGGCCGACACCGGCGCCGATGCGCTGGGTCTGGACTGGACCACCGACATCGGCCGCGCCCGCGCCCGGGTCGGTGACCGGGTCGCGCTACAGGGCAATATGGACCCGACCATTCTCTACGCCAGCCCCGAGCGGATTCGCGAGGAAGTCGGTCAGATTCTGGCCTCTTACGGTAAAGGCTCAGGCCACGTCTTCAACCTGGGCCACGGCATCACCCCGGAAGTCGACCCGGAACACGCCGGCGCCTTTATCCGCGCGGTCCACGAGCTGTCGGCCGAGTACCACGGTCAGTAAGTAAAAAGTTTTTGGGTGGCACAGAGGGACGGGAAGGGG
>NZ_DGMV01000054.1:65364-72070 GCF_002388575.1 Marinimicrobium sp. UBA4509 | reverse complement strand
TGTCTTGAAAGGGCTTCCCCTTCTCGGCCCGGACGTGATTTGAACTGATCGCATATCCTGTAACCGAACCCTGTGATCCGCTTCTCACCACTACTGTATAGCCCTCCGACAGGCTTGACGACGTCCGTTGCATGCCCCACTATCCGTATCCTCCGGCCCGTTTTTTGTCTAAACTGGCGCCATAGACGGATTTTTGCCGCACCGCCGGCAGAGAGGACAACGCGTGGGAATCAAGCAAGTCAAAGTCGACGTCAACGAAGTCACTGTTGGCATGTATGTCTCCGGACTCGACCGTCCGTGGACTCAGACTCCATTCCCGCTGCAAGGCTTCTATGTCCGTGACCTGGACGAAATCAAACAGCTGAAAAGCCTGTGCAAACACGTCTACATCGACGTCGTCAAAGGTCGCCCACCAGTCTCCTCCAATTTACAGACACTGCCTCAGGAGAGCTTGCGCAGCCGGATCAGCGCCCGGGAGAACGTCCATACCCCGGCCAACGTCAAAGTGGCCCCCCTGCGCATACAGCGCAATCAGTACCCGCCGGTCCAACCGCTCAAAAAAGAAATCAAACGTGCCCGCCAGCTGCATCAGAATGTCTACCATGCCGTGGGCGAGGTGCTCGATTACCTGGGTAACAATGAGCTGCATCGGGTACCGATTGTCGAGACCAAGCGGTTGGCCAGCGATATGGTGGACAGCGTGCTGCGCAATCCGGATGCCTTCACTTGGCTGTCCCGCGTGCAGGAGAAAGACGAATATACCTACAGTCACGCCATCCGGTGCTCGGTCTGGGCCATCCTGTTCGGGCGTCATATCGGCCTGCCCAAGCGGGACCTGGACGTGCTTGCCATGGGCGTTCTGCTCAAGGATGTGGGCAAGGTCAAGCTCGATCAGGGGCTGCTGACCAAAGTATCCCGCTCCTCCGATGAAGAGCGCCTGTATGAAACCTTTGTGGAGCAGGGCGTTGAGATTTTGCGCAAAACCCCGGGAGTAGAACCGAGGGTGATCAGCGTGGTGAAAACCCACTGCGAACGATTGAACGGCAGTGGTTTTCCGTTGCACCTGCAGGGCGACAAGATTCCCTTGCTGGGTAAGATCGCCGGGATCGTCACCTTCTATGACAATACCACCAATCCGCGGGGTGCCAGTCAGCCCATTGCGCCCTCCAAGGCCGTCAGCAAGTTATACGAACTGCGCAATACCCAATTTCAGGAAGAGCTGGTGGTGGAGTTCATTCGCGCCATTGGCCTTTATCCCACCGGCACCCTGGTCGAGTTGAGTTCCGGCGAGGTGGGTGTGGTGGTGGAGCAGAATTTTGAGCGGCGCCTCAAGCCCAAGATCATGTTGGTGTTGGATGCCGTCAAGTCTCCCATGGATCCGCAACTGATTGATCTGGCCGAGGACGATAAGCGCAAGCAGGCACTGATCGATTCGGGCAAAAAAACGGCGGCGGAAGTGGAAAAAATTGAAATTGCCCGAGACCTGGAACCCGGCTCTTACGAGGTAGACATCGCCGCAATACGCGACAACTATATCCTCAAAAAAGAGAAGTCCGGTCTGATGTCACTGCTCGACAAGCTCACGCCCTAGGCCGCCGCAGGGCAATGCGTAGTTGCCCTTACAGCCTGACGCCCAGCCGTTCCCCCATCCGCGTTCCTCTGCCGGCCTGGTAAGCCTCATCCCAGCGCACCCGGTCCTTGCCAAACAACACGATTGCGGTGGAGCCTAGCTTGAAGCGGCCCATTTCTTCCCCCTTATTCAAGGTGATGGGCGCGCGGGGTCGGAAGTCCCGGGTCTGAATCGTCCGCTTGATCGGCGCTACCTCGCCGCCCCACACGGTTTCGATACCCGCGACGATCATGGCGCCGACCAATACGACCGCCATGGGGCCGATGTCGGTATCGAAAATTGCCACCAACCGCTCATTGCGTGAAAACAGTCGCGGCACCTGGTTGGCGGTGGCGGTATTTACCGAGAAAAGGTCGCCGGGTATCGCCACGGTGGCTCGCAGTTGGCCGTCAAAGGGCATGTGAACGCGATGATAATCCTTGGGTGACAGATAGATGGTGGCAAACTGTCCCTGGTCGAATTCGGCGGCCAACGCCTCGCTGCCACCGAGCAGCTCCCGGGTGGTGTAGAGCTGGCCTTTAGCCTGGAAAATCCGCCCGTCCTCAATGGCGCCGAGCTGACTGATGGCCCCGTCAGCGGGGCAGACGATGCTGTCCGCTGAGGCGTCCAGCGGGCGCGCATCGGGTTTGAGCGCCCGGGTAAAAAAGTCATTGAAGTGGGCGTAGGCGCGGGGGTTTTCTTCAAGCGCTTCGCTCATGTCCACGCCGTAGCGTTGGATGAACCATTCGATAAAGTGATTTTTGATCCAGTCCGTACGCTGGTTGGCCAGCCAACCCGCCGCCCGGGAGAGCCCGTGCTGGGGGGTGATATACTGAAGGGCGGCAAACAGTTTTTCATTCATGGTGTCAGGGGGCCTGCAGGGTCGGTTTCCGGAGGCGCCATCATAGCAAATATCCCTCTGGCAGGCTGGCGGGAGTCGAACGACGGGTCATCATGGTATTAATTCGGGTGCTGGTGGAAGTGTTGGGTGGCCTGGGCTTGTTCCTGCTGGGAATGACGCTCATGACCGAGGGCCTGAAGGCCATGGCTGGAGACGCCATTCGCCGGGTGTTGATGCGCTTTACCCGCAGCCCGGTCAGCGGGGTCCTGACGGGGCTGGTTGGCACCGCCGTGCTGCAATCCTCCAGCGCCACCATTGTGGCTACCGTCGGTTTTGTTGGGGCCGGCCTGATCGGTTTTTCCCAGGCGCTGGGCATCATTTTCGGTTCGGCTCTGGGGACCACGGTCACGGGCTGGATCGTGGCCCTGATCGGCTTCAAGCTCAAGCTGTCCCTGCTGGCCGCCCTGTTCGTGTTTGCCGGGGCCATGCTCAAGCTGTTTGGGCGCCGGTCTCTGGGCGGGCTGGGGTATGCGCTGGCCGGCTTTGGTCTGATTTTCATCGGTATTGATACGCTTCAGGGCGGGCTCGAAGGCCTGCGGGAGCAGATGGACTTCAGTCAGTTCCCGGCGGACGATCTGTGGGGCAAGTTTCAACTGGTGGTCATTGGTGTTCTGTTCACCATTGTGACGCAATCGTCCAGTGCAGGTGTGGTGGCGGCACTGACGGCACTGCACACGGATACCATCGCCTTTGAGCAGGCCGCATCGCTGGTGGTGGGAATGAACATCGGCACCAGCTTCACGGCGGCAGCGGCCACCATCGGTGGCAACGTGTCGGTGCGACGCACCGGTTTTTCCCATGTGCTGTACAACACCGGCGTCAGTTCGCTGGCGCTGTTTCTGATTGTGCCCTACATTGCCGCCTGGCAGTTTGTGGCGCCCGAGGCATTTGTGGTTCACGAGGAGTTTGCGCTGGTGGGTTTCCACTCCGCGTTCAATTTGTTGGGCGTGTTGCTGGTGGTGCCGTTTGCGGGACAGTTTGCTCACATGATCGAGCGTCTGTTCCCGGACAAGCCTTTCGGCTATCAGCAGATTCTGGACCGGGGGCTGCTCAAGTACCCCGAACTGGCACTGACCGCGGTGCAGAAGGTCATGATCTCCCAGTTTGAGCGGGTGGCGGAGCAACTGGAATACATTCTCGGAGAGTCTGGTCGCTCGGTCCCCCTGGTGGATCTTGCCCGAGAGCTGTCCGACGTGCAGGAATATCTGGATGCCATTCACCTGGAAGAGACCTCGGGCAGTCAGTGGGAGCGGCTACTGGCTGCGATTCAGATCGTCGAGCATCTGCAGCGTCTGCTGGAGCGTTGCGACAATAAAAGCGTGGCCGTGGCGCTGCGCAACGGGGACGATCTGGCCGAGGCCAAGGCCGCCCTCAGTCCGCTGGTGCTGTCGCTCTGGGGAAAACGTTCGCTTCCCGCCGATCAGGTGCAGGAACGAGTCGCACAAATCACCCAAATCGAGCAAACTACCCGGCGGCAGACCATGAACGACATTGCCCAGGGGCGACTGGAGCTGAGGCAGGGCGTCGCCCGGATGGAGGTCGTGCGCTGGCTGCAGCGGGTCGCCGTGCACATCGGGCGCATCGACGTACATACCCGGGAATTGAATTATCAGCAGCCCTGAGCCCAAGTAATGGATAGCCCTGAGCGTTCGAAACAATCGCAAGTGAATCTGATGAAGGCGGTATCCATGTCCTCCCTCCCCCTTGAGAGCGTAAGGCCCGATGATCTCGACGCCCTCGTCGCTCTGGAGCAACGCTGTTTTACCAGCGACCGCCTCAGCCGCCGCAGCTTTCGCCGCTGGCTGGAGGGCGACCAGCGGGTACTTCTGGTCGCGCGCGATGGCGACCGTCTGGCCGGCTACATACTGGTTCTGTTTCACCGGGGGACGCGCCTGGCGCGCATGTACTCGCTGGCGGTGGATCCGGACTACCGGGGCCAGGGGTTGGCGCGGCGCCTGATCGGCGCCGGGGAAGACGGCGCGCGGGACAGTGGCCGGTTTTATATGCGCCTGGAGGTCAGCAGTAAAAACACCAGCGCCATCGCCCTTTACGAGACCCTGGGGTACAAACAGTTCGGGCTGTATCAGGACTATTACGAGGACCACACCGATGCGCTGCGTTACCAGAAGCGGATCCGGGTGGTGGGCGATACCGCTTATCATCGGGCCATTCCCTGGCTGGCCCAGAGTACCCGCTTTACCTGCGGACCGGCGTCGCTGATGATGGCCATGGCCGCTCTGAAACCGGACTACCAGCCTTCCGATACCGAGGAGCTGCGTCTGTGGCGTGAATCCACGACCATCTTCATGACCTCGGGCCACGGCGGTTGCCACCCCATGGGCATGGCGCTGGCCGCCGACACCCGGGGCTACCGGGCGGAAGTCTGGGTCAACCATGATGGGCCGCTGTTTCTCGATGGGGTGCGCGATGAGACCAAAAAGCCGGTCATGATGCTGGTGCATGAGGATTATCGCCACGCGCTTGAGGCGCGGGCCGTTCCGGTTCACTATCGCGAGGTTCGTCAGGATGATCTGATCGCGGCGTTTGATCGCGGTGGGGTGCCGATCATCCTGATCAGCACCTACCGGATGGACAGCAAAAAAGCGCCCCACTGGGTCGTCATGAGTGGCTATGACGAAGAGTGTATTTATGTTCACGACCCGGATCCGGATGGCCAGGGGCAGACCGCGCTGGATTGCCAATACCTTCCGCTGGCGCGGGCCGATTTCGAGCGGATGACCAGTTTCGGCCGAAGCCGGTTGCGGACGGCGGTGATTCTCTCCCGTGAGTTGTCCGGTCCGGGGGAATAAAAATTTGATGTTACGCAAAGCGAGCCCTGCCTGTGCGCTATACCATTAAACGATCCTCGCGCCGCCGCACGGTCAGCCTGGAGGTACGCGATGCCCAGTTGCTGGTGCGCGCACCGGTCGGCATAGCGGAGCGGGATCTGGACCGGTTTGTCCGTCAGAAAAGCGACTGGATCGCGCGCAAAGTGCGCGCTCAGCAGCAGATGCTGGCCCGGATTCCGGAGTATCGCTATGTATCCGGCACCCGCCTGCCTTTCATGGGGCAACAACTGACGCTCTCGGTGACCATGGGAAGTCGTGGCCGGGTGGAGCGGGTGGGGGACCGGTTGGCGGTCTGTTGCTCTCGGCGCAGTCGGCTTGAACCCGAGGCGCAGGCCCGGCGGCTGGTGCAGGGGTGGTACCGGGAGCAGGGGCTGGAGCGATTGCGCGCGAAAACCGATGCGTTGACTCGTCGGATGGGGCTGAGCCACTCCGGGGTCAAGGTGAGAGTGACCCGATCCAAGTGGGGGCACTGCACCCGCTCGGGTGAGATTCAGTACAACTGGCAGATTCTTCTGGCCCCGGAGGCGGTTGTGGACTATCTTGTCGCTCACGAAGTCTGTCACCTGCGTCACATGAACCATAGCCGGGCATTCTGGCAACTGGTCGGACAAGTGTGCCCCGATTACCCCCGTCAGCGGGATTGGCTTAAGGCCAATGGCCGCTGTCTGGTATTGTAACCCCTGTCGTTAGAAGCCCAAGGAAACGCCCATCATGACCGCACTGAGCGATGACCCCGCTGAAAACCTCGATCGTTTTATTGTCGAAGCGATGGACCACGGCTGTGTTTACGGGCTCGAAGGCCCGGATGGCTGGGCGCTTTGTCCTTCCGAGAAATATGATGACAGCGATGTGATGCCCCTGTGGTCCGAGCTGGCCCTGGCACAGGTGCACTGTCGGGAGGAGTGGACAGACTACAAACCCGTGCCGATCGATCTGGAAGAGTTTCTGGACGACTGGCTGCCCGGTATGCACGACGATGAACTGCTGGTCGGGGTGAACTGGGATGAGTCCCTCGAAGGGGAAGAAATTGAGCCCATGGACCTGCTCGAGGAATTTGAGCAGGAAATGGAGTAGCGACTGCCTACCTGATCCGCCCCCACTCCGGGCCTTCAGGCCCGGGGGAAACTCGCCATGACCTTCCGGTCCCGCCGATATTTCCAGCGTTCGAGCCACTTGCCACCCCAGACCTGATTGCCGTAACGGGCCAGGGCGTAATCATTACTGGTGGTAATGATCGACAGCGTCCGTCGACCTGGCTTGTAGCGTCTGAGCGGTTCACTGGCCAGAGCGCGGGCCAGGTTGGCGGCCAGCACCGGCGCCTGCCGCAGTGCCAGGTTCGCTGCGGCA
>NZ_DGMV01000054.1:50115-65222 GCF_002388575.1 Marinimicrobium sp. UBA4509 | reverse complement strand
GGGCTCTGGCCCGCCAGCCACACTGGCGACCGCGCCGGCGGCGAACACGAACGGATGATTGACCGCCTGCAGATGGGCATTGACCTGAATCCGGCCCCGGTCGGTAAGCGCCAAGCCCGATGTTTTGACCCAGGCGCCCGGTTGCCCGGAAACACACCAAATCACGCGGTCCATGGGCAGGTGCTGGTGGCGATCGGTGTAGATCTGTTGGTCATCCACGCGTGCCACATCAAACAGGGGGTGGACTCGAATCTCCCGCTCCTGCAGTAATTGTGCGGCGCGTAGCTGAGCGGCCAGGGGAAACTCGGGCAGCAGCTTACCGCCACCGTGGACCAGGTGGATGCTCACCGACGCCTTCAGGTTGTCTTCATGCAGCAGCCGCTGGCGAACGGCCAGGGCCATTTCCACACCATCGAGGTTTCCGCCGATGACGGCCAGGTTGGCCGGGTTGTTCCGATCCCGGGCACACAGGTCCGCCAGTGTTTCCTGCCAGCGGGGCAAAAACCCGCTGATTGGGCGTGTGCTCATGCCGTGCTCGGCCAGCCCGGGGATGGTATCGGTGGCCTGCAGGCCGGTGTTGACCGACAGGAGGTCAAAGCCAATGGCATCGCCATTGTGGAGTTGTGCCTGGCGTTGGGTCAGGTCCAGGGAGGCCAGTCGGCCGAACTGTAATTCGGTGTGTGTGGCCCGGCAGAGCTGGCCCAGGTCGATGTGGCAGTCCCGAAAGCGAAAGCGCCCGGCAATCAGCCCGGGCAGCATGCCCGAGTAGGGAACAAACCGCTCTGGTGACAGCAGTATCACTCGCACATCGTCGGGTAGCAGGTGGCGGGCGTTGGCCAGGTAGAGGGCGTGCGTCAGGCCGCCACCGGCCAGAAGCAGAGTTCGCATAACAACGGCGCTCAGGCAAAAGCCGAGAGCATAGCGAACCCGGTGCCCAGCGTCTACGGAGTGCCGGTAATTCTGACAGTCACTGGTTGGGGGGGGGAGCGGTTATTCTCCGCCTCTGGCGCTGGTGGCGATGTCTTCGTCGACGAACCCGAACAGGTAGTCGTGGAGGATGTCGACCTGATGCAGGTGGACGTAGGTTTCGAGTTGTTCGAGTTCGGCGAAGGCGGGGCTGATGGCGGCTGTGGGTGTCAGCCGGTAGTCCCGGGTGACGAGTACGAAGGATTTATTGGCGGTGGGCACGGGGGTTTTGTGCAACAATTGCAGGACGCAGAAGTCGAAGTCCAGGCACAGGCGCATGAGGTTGGGGTAGTTGGTTTCCTGGCGATCGATGAAACGAATTTCCCGGCTGCCCAGTAGTTCGTCGGTGCTGAGCGGGTGCTTGGGCATAGACTCTCTCGGTGTTGTTGGCTTGGTTGATTCTTGTGGGGATGGTCCATTTGGGCCAGTCTGTGCGGGATTACACCACAGCGCTCCCGGACGTCATGTGATATACCTCACAAAAGCTTCAAGGGCCGTCACTGCAATCCACGGGGTGGTGTAGTCTGAAAGCCGATACTTAACTTTTAATCAGGAGCACTTTCAGTCATGTGGAAGCAGGTGATAAGTTGGTTTTTCCAGTCTTTTGAGGCATCTCGTCCGGGTCGCTTTGGGGTGCATCTTCCCAAGACACGCCATGAATACGTCCATGTAGGCTCGCAACCGCGAATCCCGCGCTCTACGGTCTTGGGAAGATGCACCCCAAACCGCCCCTACGTGCGCCGTAGCTGGCTCCCTACCGTGCTACGAAGTGTATTTTTGGGTGTGGGAGCTTTGATGCTCGCCGCCTGCTCGCAGATTCCTTTCGGTATTCAGGAGCCCCAGGTCAAGGTTACGGGGCTTGAACTTTTGCCGGCTCAGGGTATGGAGCAGCGCATTGCGGTTCATCTCGGTATCACCAATCCCAATGCGCGGGATTTGTCCGTGCGCGGGATCTCTTATAACATCGGCATCGAAAACATCGATGTCTTGAGTGGCGTTTCCAGCCAGGTGCCCACCCTCAAGGCGTATGAGGAGACTCCGGTGACCGTGGAGGTCTCTGCCAACCTGTTGTCCATTGCCCGGTTGGTCCAGCATTTCAGCCAGCGGGCGGTCAGTGACCGGGTCAGTTACAATTTCGACGCCAAGTTGGATTTCAGCCAGTGGTTGCCGTCCATGCGGGTCTCGGAGCAGGGCGAGATCAAGCTGCAGTATTAACGATAACGACCAGGAATTTGCATGAACGAAGTCGTAGTATCCCCCGACGCTGAAGAGCGCATTCCCCTCAAAGACTATACCGAGAAGGCGTATCTGGATTATTCCATGTACGTCATTCTCGATCGCGCCCTGCCCAATATCGGTGACGGGCTCAAGCCGGTTCAGCGCCGTATTGTCTATGCCATGAGCGAGCTGGGGCTGAAGGCGACGGCGAAGTTCAAGAAGTCGGCCCGTACGGTCGGCGATGTGATCGGTAAGTTTCACCCGCACGGTGATTCCGCCGCCTATGAATCCATGGTGTTGATGGCTCAGCCGTTTTCGTACCGGTACACCCTGGTGGACGGGCAGGGGAACTGGGGGTCGCCGGATGATCCCAAGTCGTTTGCCGCCATGCGTTACACCGAGTCGCGCCTGGCTCGCTACAGTGAGGTGCTGCTGGAGGAGTTGGGCCAGGGTACGGTGGATTGGCAGCCGAATTTCGACGGCACCATGGATGAGCCCAAGGTGCTGCCGGCACGGGTGCCCAATGTGCTACTCAATGGCACCACCGGCATTGCGGTGGGGATGGCCACGGATATCCCGCCCCATAACCTGCGGGAGGTGGTCGAGGCCTGTATTCATCTGCTCGATAACCCCAAGGCGGATGTGAACGAACTGTGCCAGTTTATTCAGGGCCCGGATATGCCCACCGAGGCGGAGCTGATCACGCCCCGGGAAGACCTGATCAAGATGTACCAGACCGGCCGGGGCAGTCTGCGCATGCGCGGTGTCTGGACCAGGGAAAAGGACAGCGGCGATATCATCATTACCGCGCTGCCTCATCAGGTCAGCGGTGCCAAGATTCTGGAGCAGATCGCGGCCCAGATGCAGGCCAAGAAGCTGCCCATGGTCACCGATCTGCGGGATGAGTCAGACCACGAAAACCCCACCCGACTGGTGATCACCCCGCGCTCCAACCGGGTGGATGCCGAGCAGTTGATGCAGCATCTGTTCGCCAGTACCGACCTGGAGAAAACCTACCGGGTCAATATGAACATGATCGGCATCGATGGTCGTCCGGGCGTGAAAAGCCTGGATGTCATTCTGTCCGAGTGGCTCAGCTTCCGCACGGTCACCACCCGGCGTCGTCTGCAGTTCCGCCTGGACAAGGTGCAGAAGCGCCTGCACCTGTTGGAAGGCTTGCTGATCGCCTATCTGAACATCGATGAAGTCATCCACATCATCCGCACCGAGGACGAGCCCAAAGCGGTGTTGATGGAGCGATTCAAACTGTCCGACGTTCAGGCCGACTACATTCTGGACACCAAGTTGCGCCAGTTGGCGCGTCTTGAGGAAATGAAGATCCGGGGCGAGCAGGAAGCCCTGGAAAAAGAGCGGGACCAACTGGAGAAAACCCTCGGGTCCGCCACTCGCCTGAAAACCCTGATTCGCAAAGAGCTGCAGCAGGTGGCCAAGGAATACGGCGATGATCGCCGCTCGCCCATCGTTCAGCGCGAGGAGGCCCAGGCATTCAGTGAAACCGAGTTGATCGGAGTCGACCCGGTCACCGTGGTGGTGTCCGAAAAAGGCTGGATCCGTTCGGCCAAGGGCCATGAGATCGATCCGGCGGCGCTCAATTACAAGGCTGGGGACAGCTTCAAGTTTGCCGTGCGCGGCAAGACCAACCAGAGTGTGATGTTACTCGATTCCACCGGGCGCAGTTACGCCATTGCGGCCCATAACCTGCCCTCGGCCCGGGGTCAGGGTGAGCCCTTGAGTGGACGCCTGAATCCCCCTAACGGAGCCACTTTCGAGGGCGCCCTGATGGGCAGTGATGAGCAGCGGGTGCTGCTCGCCTCGGACGCCGGGTATGGCTTTGTGGCCAAACTGGGGGATCTCTACAGCAAAAACCGCGCTGGCAAGGCCATGTTGAGCCTGCCCAAAGGCGGGCGGGTATTGGCGCCCCAGGTGCTGGAAAACCCCGAGAAAGATCTGTTGGCGGCGGTGAGCAACGAGGGGCGGCTCCTGGTGTTCCCGGTCACAGAGCTGCCGGAGCTGGCCCGCGGCAAGGGCAACAAGATCATGAATATCCCGTCGGCCCGCGTGCAAAGCCGAGAGGAGTATGTGATTGCGGTGGGCGTCATCGCCGAGGGGCAGTCGTTGACGCTGCACGCCGGCAAGCGCCACTTGACGCTCAAGGCCGGTGATCTGGACCATTACCGGGGCGAGCGTGGCAGACGGGGTAACAAGCTGCCGCGTGGCTTCCAGAAGGTGGACCGGGCCGAGGTCTCCTGAGGCTTGGTCTCCTGAGGCCCCGAACCGCCGGCTGTCGGACCAACAATAATAACCTGAGGACGCACTATGAGTGACAAGCGGGAGTACACGCGCACGCCCCTGGCCTGCCGGATTAAAATTCAGCATGAAACCATTGGCGAATTGATGGTCAAAACCCGTGATATCTCCGATGGTGGAGTGTTCGTCGTGCTCGAGCCGGATCAGATGCCGCCCATCGGGTCGGTGGTGACCGGACAGGTTCAGGGCATGCCGGTGGAGGCACCGGTGGTGAAAATGGAAGTGGTGCGCACCGAACCCGACGGTATCGGATTGAAGTTTCTTCAGGATTAGCGGAGGTTGTATGCACGTCACTAAGCCGGTCAGGCGCTCCTTGGTTCTGGTGGCTCTGGTTGCCGGGACACTGGGATTACTCTTCTCTCTGGCGGCGGGCAGCCCGGCGCAGGCCGCCGTGGTGCTGCAATACCACCATGTGAGCGAGTCGACACCGGCTTCCACCAGCGTGACGCCCAAGCGGTTTCGTTCGCACATGGATTACCTGGAGAATCACAACTTTGACGTGGTACCGCTCGAGACACTGGTCAAAGCACTGCAATCCGGCGAGCCTCTACCGGACCGCACTGTGGCCATCACCTTTGACGACGCCTACGATTCGGTTTACACCACCGCTTACCCACTGCTCAAGGAGAAGGGCTGGCCGTTCACGGTATTTGTAAATACCGACCCGCTGGACGACGGTAAAGGCGGCTTCACCACCTGGGATGAACTGCGTGAAATGGCCGAGCATGGCGCCACCATCGCCAATCATTCCACCAAACACAACCACCTGCAGCGCCGCAAAGCCGGTGAAAGCCAGGCGCAGTGGCGCGAGCGGATTGAGTCCGAGGTGGTGGACGCCGAGCGGCGTATCAAGGAAGAGACCGGCCAGAACCACAAGATGCTGGCCTACCCCTATGGCGAGTACAACAATGAAGTGAAAGACCTGTTGGAGTCCCTGGGCTATGTGGCCTTCGGCCAGCAGTCCGGCCCGATTGGCGCCCACAGCGATTTGCGGGCCTTACCGCGCTTCCCGTTTGGTGGTCCCTATGGTGAGATAGAAGAGTTTGCCACCAAGGCCCAAACCCGTCCCATGCCCATAGAATCAGCCGAGCTGTACGCGGACGCGGCGCTGGATAAGCCCCTGGAGGAAGTTGTAGTGGCATCCGGCGCCCGGCCGGTGTTGGTGTTGAATCTTGAACAGGACAACCTGGCCGGTCGAATCAACTGTTTTGCCGGAGGCCAGGGGGCCATAGAAACCCGGGTAGAGGGGCGCCAATTGATCACTCAGCCCGGCAAGCCCCTGACGCCGGGCCGGACCCGTTATAACTGTACCGCGGGCACCGGGGAGTCCGGCCGCTTCTACTGGTTCTCGCAGCAGTGGCTGGTGACTGATAAAGACGGCCGCTGGGTGCACGAGAACTGAGATTTGGCAGTGATTGTCGGGTTACGCCTTCGGCTAACCCGACCTACGCAGACCCAGGAACACCCACCAAACTACCCCGTAGGTCGGGTTAGCCGAAGGCGTAACCCGACAACCCCAGGCACGGGGCTCATAGTAAGTTACCCTGTAGGTCGGGTTAGCCGAAGGCGTAACCCGACGATAGTCAGCCCGGTCCAGCCACTCGTTCCCTCGGTCGGGTCGGTCTGACACATCGGAGCGCGCAGCTTATTACCCGTCAGGTGCAGCCGTTACCCCGCCTCGGTCTGGGGTTCTGCTTCGGCCTTCGCGGGGACTTCGGGCTCCTCCGGCGTCAACCAGGCTTCATGTACCTGCTCCAGTTCGTTGTAGCTGATCAGTTCCTTGAGCTCCTCAATATACGCCTGTCCGCGGCTCGAATACCGGATCAGTCCCTGCACCATCGCCATACCCGTGGGTGCCATGTCCTGAGCACGCTGTTGAGCGCGAATCTCCCGCACCTCCCGGTAGGCCCGGTTGGTGTTGATGTTGCGGAAATAGGTCGATACGGCCTCATTCACCGTAGCAAACTTCTGTACTTCGTGACTCATGTCGTCCGAGCGGGCGTTGGGAACCAGGCCGCAGCCTTTCCGGTAACACCACTGGCCGAACAGATTGTTTGCTTCCTGGGCGAAGCGCGAGGTACCCCAGCCAGATTCTGCCGCCCCTTGAGCCAGAACCATCTCCAACGGGAGTATGTCCACCCGCTTGTGCAGCTCGTCCAGGGCGTCCGAGGCGTTCGGGTAGTTGTCTTCATCCACGCGGAAATGGATACGCAGGCGCTCAAGCTGGGCCCGCTGGCGGCTGCTGAGGCTCTTGTCGGCGGCGAGCACCGAGCGCATGTCAATGACGTCTTCGCGCAGCTGCTCCAACTGATGATTGCGCCACTCAACCATGGGGATCAGCATCTCAAAAAAGGCCCGTTTGCGATCGGGGATATGGCCGATGCTGGCAAAATCCGGTAGCTGCTTTACCTCGGCGGGGCGCGGTACCGCTGGTGGCTCCTGCCGACCAGCCACGGACTCTTCCATGGGCTGGGGCGGGTGGTAGGCCAGGTAAAACGTCAGCACCTGACAGCCAAGAGGAAAGGCCACCAGGCCCAGGCCCAGTAACCACTGGGTGAAACCCTGCTTCATACAATCACCTTCTAATACATCAATCCAAACAAAGAGTTACGTCGTTGGGCGGGCAAAGGATCAGAGATCCAGCTCGCGCCGGAGTGCCTCCAGCCGCTGGTGGTTCTCATCGGCCGACAGGGGCGTTTCGGTGGTTTCGGGAAGGGCCGGCGCCTGGGGGAGGGGTAACTCCGCGCCGTTCATCACCTGTTCGCAAAAGCGCTGGTAGTGACGTTCAAACACCGGGAAAGCCACTTTCTCGGCACTGCTGGCCAGGAAAAACCAGTCGCTGGCCAGGCCCGCGTGGTATACCGCCGGATGGCTCCAGTGCTGGGCCGCTTTGGGGCTCGGTGCCCGGCAGGCTTCCACATAGGCACTGTGGGCGTCCGGCAGGCCAAACTCGGTCGGGTCGCCCTGGCAGGCGCGCATCATGCGGTTCAGGGTTGGCAGAAACTCGGACTCTTCAATGACCTTGCGCGCGCCCCGGCGGATGGTGTCCGGCTCGAAGCGGGTCAGGCTGTCCAGCCAGAGCTTTTTGATCTGGTTGAGCACCTGGGTGTCGCTGTAGGCCTTGTAGTACTGGTTATGGTAATTGATGCGGAACAGGGCAAAGGCCTCGTTGAGGGCATCAATATGCCCATCGGTCGCGGCCCGGCGCTGCTGTTCAGCGGGCCCAGCTTCGGTCGGTGAGGTCCTGGACGAGGCTGCGATCGCGCGTTGTGCCTGGTCGAGAAGGGTCTTGCTGTCCTGCATGTTGGCCTGCCTGTGGGTTGTGCGTGGTCAGAGCGTGCTGGCGTGCCCAATGATACTTTACGTGCTGCAGAAACTTGGTGTTCCAGGAGCTGTGCACCTGGTTGCTGTCGCGCCAGTAGAGCACGAACTCCGGCACCTGGCGCTGGGCGAACGCCAGGTCGATATTGGCCAGTTTGAGCACGTCGTACACATCCTGACTGGGCTGCCAGTTCTCCGGGATGCGCCGCGGCTCGGTATCGTGCTCAAGAGCGGCATTATACCTGAGCCACTGGCGTTTGACGTGCTGGATGAATTTGCTGTTCCAGGTGCGCCCCACATCGCCCCGCTCCTGCCAGTAGAGCACGAACTCGGGAATGGCGTCCTCGATGAACGCCAGGCTGATATTGGCGTGCTTGACCAGCACTTCCAGCGCATCCCGGCTGGGCCGCCAGCCGCTGTGCATGGCGACCTCCCGGTCGCGGCGGACCTGGTGCTCGGTCTGGGCCTCGCGCCACTGGCGCAGCAGATGCTTGAGGAACTTGGCTCCCCAGGCGTGGTGGCTCTCGCCACGCTCGCGCCAGTAGGCAATGAACTCCGGCAATTGCTCGCGCACAAAGTGGTCCGGAATGTTGTGCTGGGCGATGTGCCGCATCAGCTCGGCATCCGGTCGCCAGTGGGGGCTGATCCGGTTGGCTCCGGTCTGCGGGTCCGGGTTGTGGGCGGCGGGAGCGGCCGTGGCGCTCTGGGTCCGGTCGGTTTCGTTGAAGGCAAACAGCAGCTGGCGGCTTTCGGTGTAGGGGGCGGACTCGATCAGGATGATCCCCTTGTCCCGCAGGCTTTTGCTCACCCGCTGCAGGTCCTGGTCGCTCCAGAAGGGCAGCAGCGATTGCAGTTGCGGCGCTTCGAGCTTGAGCCAGTGATGCCCCTGCCGATAGGTGCCCGGCCGGTAGTGGGCGACATCGCTGAGGGCGCTGAGCAGAATCGCTTCTTCCAGGCCAATGGTGGCGGCCAGTGAGGGCGAGAACAGCAGGGGTTTTTCGGGGATCAGCGATGAGGTCATGGGCGCTACTTTAGCACTGTTTGGGGGTGGGGTGCATGAGCCTGCTATTATACCCGCTGTCACTCAAAGCCCGGAGGTCACTTTGCCAAAGAGAAAGTCCAAACCCCGTTTTACGGCCAAGAACTCGGACCGACACGATCTGTATCAGCGCAGTGTTCAGGCACCGGAGTTCGAGGTGGAGTTCTTTGACAAGACGTTTAAAAAGCTGCGCAAACGCCGCCCTTACGCCATGCGTGAAGACTTCTGTGGTACCGCGCTATTGTGTGGTCACTGGGTGGACAGCCACAAAAAGCGCACCGCGCTCGGCGTGGATATCGATCCGGATGTGTTGCAGTGGGGAATCGAAAACAACCTCAAGCCCTTCGGGGAGCCGGGCAATCGGGTCACACTCGCTCAGCGCGATGTGCGTCAGGTCACCCGGGAGAAGTTCGATCTGGTCAATGCCATGAACTTCAGTTACTGGATTTTTCAGGAGCGGGCAGAGATGGTCCGCTACTTCAAGTCGGTGCGAAAGTCTCTGGTAAAAGACGGAATCTTCTTCCTGGATATGTACGGCGGCTGGGAATCCCAGGAGGTCATGGAGGAGGCCCGCAAGATCGAAGGCGGCTTTACCTATGTGTGGGACCAGCACAGTTTCGATCCGATGACCAATGTGGCGGTCAATTACATTCACTTCCGGTTTCGGGACGGCAGTGAAATGAAGCGCGCGTTTAAATACGTATGGCGCCAGTGGTCCATGGTGGAAATTCGCGAGCTGCTGACCGAGGCCGGCTTCAAAAAGCTGCACATCTATTGGGATGTGGCCGATGGCAGTTTTCGGGAGCGCAAGAAAATGGATAACCAGCCGGGGTGGTTAGCCTACATCGCCGCGTTGGTTTGAGAGCCTGGTGGTTAACGGCGGATGCGCCTTCGGCTTATCCGCCCTACGCGACTGCCTGTGACATGGCGGATTTTGATTGCATCTGGGTGACGGCGGATGCGGCGTCTAATCGCTGCGCTCGGCCCCTACGGATAGCACGGCAGTTCGCGTAGGGCGGATAAGGCCGAAGGCCGCATCCGCCGTTACCTCAATCCGCCGTTACCACCTCACCGCAAACTACGATACTCCCGCATGCTGTCCGGCTTGCTGTAGACAATCTGCCACAGCTGTCCTTCCCGGGAGCGGAAATAGGCCGCGCAACTCAGGAGGTAGTACTTCCACATGCGGTAAAAATGCCCCTGATCGTACTTGTCTTTCAGCTCCGGCCAGGCGGCGTCAAAGTTGTGCCACCAGGCCATCAGTGTGCGGTCGTAATCCGGCCCGAAGTTGTGCCAATCTTCCAGACGCAGCAGCCCCAGACTGGTGTCGTTGATCAGCTTGCGACAGGGGATTTCGCCGTTGGGAAAAATATACTTTTCAATAAACGGATCGACGCCATTTTGCTGCCGGTCCGTTCCGATGGTGTGCAGTAGAAACAGGCCGTCATCGGCGAGGAGGCGGCTGACCGTATCAAAGTAGGTGCGGTAATTTTTGTGCCCTACATGCTCGAACATGCCGACCGAGACGATGCGGTCAAACTGACCTTCCAGGGCCCGGTAATCCACCAGGCGGATCTCCACCGGTAGCCCGGCGCAGTGTTCCTGGGCCAGTCGCTGCTGCTCTTTGGAAATTGTGATGCCCGTGACCTTGGCACCGTAGTGGCGCGCGGCGAACTCGGCCAGTCCGCCCCAGCCGCAACCGATATCCAGCAGGGTCATGCCCGGTTTCAGTTCCAGCTTGCGGCAGATCATGTCCAACTTCTGGTACTGCGCTTCTTCCAGGTTGTCGGCGTCCGCCCAGTACGCACAACTGTAGATCATGCGGGAGTCGAGCATACGCCGATACAGGTCGTTACCGATATCGTAGTGAACCTCGCCGACCTTGAAGGCACGATTGGGGTCCTGCTTGTTGATCACCGCGGCGCTCAGGTACGCCTTCAGTAGTTGAAGCGTTCCGAACTTTTTCAGCCGACGCTCCAGGTGGGCGTGCAGCACGCGGGTCATCATCTCATCGATGCGATCGCAGTCCCAATGGCCCTGCATGTAGGCTTCGGCAAAGGCCAGGGGAGCGCCAGAGGACAGTGCGCGGGACAGGAACGAGGGATCGTATACCCGAATGTCCCAAGGACGATCACCGTTGATGCGGATGTCTGCTTCGGCCGCCAGTTCAATGAAAAACTGCTCGGCGGCGGTGTGTTTCTCGGTACTGGGTGGGGTTTGCTCTGCTGCTTCCGGGGCTGAGGTGGTGTTCGCCATAATCCATCATTCTCCTGCAGTTTTAAAAACAGGGAGGCGGTACGTCACTGATCCGCGCGTTTTCTTGACCTTAAGCTTAAAACATAGCGTTCGTAAACCGGCTTATCCAATAAATAAAAGTAATTTATGCCATTGTCATTGAGGGCGGTCGTTGGGGCCGCGCCTATGATTGATTCAGAGCGCGCTGTAATCCACATCTGGCAGGGCTTCCACCTCGGGCTTGGCCAGCAGGTAACCCTGGATCAGGTGAACGCCCATAGAGCGCAATGTGGTCAGCTCTCCAGCGGTTTCCACGCCCTCGGCGATAACCTCCACGCCCAGCTCTCGGCAGGTATTCACTACGCCCTGGACGATAGACTGGCGAATCCGGTTGGTATCGATATGCCGGATCAGGGCCATATCGAGTTTGATGATCCCGGGCTGAAAGTCCGCCAGCAGGTTGAGCCCGGCATGACCAGCGCCAAAATCGTCAATGGCGGTGGTGAAGCCTTGGGCATTATATTCCTCGAAAATACCCTCCAGGTGACCAGGATCGCCCACGGGCTCGGATTCGTTGACCTCAAAGATGATGCGGTTGCTCGGAAAATCATACTTATCCGCCGCCACGAGGGTGGCGCGAATACAGCTTTTGGGTTCGTAGACGGCGTTGGGCAGAAAGTTGATGCTCAGAAACGTGGTCATACCCAGCTTGGCTGCTAGCTCAATGGCTTTGGTTCGGCAGGATTGATCAAACTGGTAGCGATTGTCATCGGTGACTTGCTGGAGAATCTGGAAGGCGCCTTCGCCCTGAGTGCCGCGCACCAGAGCTTCGTAGGCGAACACTTCGCGCTTTTCAATATCCACAATCGGCTGAAACGCCATGGTGAACTCGAAGGGGAGTGAGGGGAGATCCCGACAGCGACTGCAGCCTGTGGCTATCTGGGGTTCGGATTGCGACATGAAAACCAGCCCTTTGCGTTTGAACGGCACTTCTTGGATGCCTTAGACGTGATGGATATGCCCACCCTCTCGACGGACGGCCGGCGAGTTCAGTATAGACAAGTTCTCCCCAAATAGCGTCATGCGAGGGCGCAAAAAAAGTGTAAAAATGCGCCATGTTTACACTGGCCGGCATTTCCTGGTTGTTAGTTCAGGGCTATCAGGGCGATATGGCAAATCAAGTTTATTTATAAATGGGAATCATTATTATGGTTGTAAAGGGCGGGAATTCCCTCGCCACCATGATGTTCAGAGGGTCGGGAGGCGATCATGACCAAAACAATGACGTTCGCTGTGTTGCACTTTACCGTGGCCTTCAGCGTGGCCTACGTGATCACCGGTAGCTGGGTGCTGGGCGGCGCGGTGGCGCTGATCGAGCCGGCGATCAACACCGTGGCCTACCACTTTCACGAGCTCGGCTGGAAGCGCCTGGAGCGCCGGGCGGCCCATTAGTCTGCGGCGCTCCGTTCCCGCAAGCGCTCCATGTCGAGCCAGTACTCCTCGCGGCTCCGGGGTGTTTCTTCCGTGAGAGTCGGGTTCTCCAGCGGGAAAGCGCGCCGCTCGGCGAGGTTTGAGCGGGTCAGCGCATCTTCAATCATCGGGTGCTGGAAGAAATACTCATCGTAGCGCCCGCTTTCCAGAGCTCGATCCAGCCCGCTGTGAATGGCCTCCGCCAGGGCCGCGTCTTCCTCGCTGACAAACAGGTAAAACGGCAGCGGATACACCAGAACCAGGCGATCCTCCACCGTCAGCGGCAAGTCCGGTCGTGCCGCCAGCTCGGTCCAGGGCTCCAGAACCCCGCGCGGGAAAGCGTCAAACCGACCGCCCTCCACCATATAGAACAGGTTGTCATACTTACTGGTAGTAATGACCTCCAGACCATTGGCCTCCAGAATCGCAATGTCGGGCCAGCCGGCGCCCTGCCCGAAGGTCAGACGGCTCAGGTCGGCCCTGTCTTCCACCCGGTTCATGGTGGATTGGCGATCCGGGTTGATGATGAAGACCCGGTAGCCCAGCAGGCCCTTCAGGAGCGGGAAGCGGATGGGACTCAGGCGGTTTTCCACTTCCTGGTTTGACGACAGCCACATCACGTCCATCTCGTCCGACTCCAGCCGCTCAATGGCGCGGGTCTGGGTGATGGGGTCATCGCTGATGGCGAGCTCGTAGTCGCCGTCCATAAACTCCAGCGCGACCCGCAGAGCGCCCACGGCAAACTCATCCAGTGGATGATCGGTCTGATTGACGCGCAGCGTGGTCTGGGCCTGGCTGGCGGCCGTGATGCCGATCAGGGCCAGAACCCCGCATCCGCGTCGTGCATGGCCGAACAGCCGCTGTAACCTGTGTGACATGGTGAGCCTCAAACTTTGAAGTTGTGCATGCGCCGCTGCAGTTCATTGTTTTCCTGCAGCAGCTCGTCTGAGCTGGCCCGCATGCTACGGGCGTTGTCCGACACTTTGCCCGATAGGGCGAAAACGGACTCGATGAAGCGATTCACCTCGCTGGCGACCGAGCTCTGCTCTTCCGCGGCGGTGGCCACCTGATGATTCATGTCGTTGATGGTGCTGATGTGGGCCTGAACGCTTTCCAGTACCTGTTGCACCTCTTTGCCGCTCTCCACGGTTTCCTGAGCCCAGTGGGTATTCTGCTCCATGGCATCGTGGGCCTCATCGGCGTGAGTCTGCAGCTGCAGTACGATCTGCTCGATCTCCTCGGTGGAGCTCTGGGTGCGCTGGGCCAGGGTGCGCACCTCATCGGCCACGACCGCAAAGCCGCGGCCCTGGTCCCCAGCGCGGGCCGCCTCAATGGCGGCGTTCAGGGCCAGCAGATTGGTCTGTTCGGCAATCGCGCGAATCACTTCAATGACCTTGCCGATATTCTGGCTGCTGTCCTTCAGCAGGGTGATCTTGTCGGCGGTCTGCTCGATCTGTTGGGTCAGGCGCAGAATATTGCTCTGGGATGACTGCACCACGCTGACCCCCCGGCTGGAGGCGTCGTGGGTATCCCGGGTGCGCTCGGCGGTTTCGCCCGAGGAACGGGCGACCTCTTCGGCGGAGGCCGAGAGCTGGTTGATGGCGGTGGAGGCCTGCTCCAGTTGCTTGAGCTGTTCGTCGGTAGAGTGGGAGCTGTCGTTGGATGCCTGGTTCATTTGCTGGACGTGCTCGTCGAAGGTGTTGGTCACCTCGACCACCCCGCGAATGATGGCGGCAATCTGGTCGATCACCCGGTTGTAGCTGTGTGACAGATGCGCAATTTCGTCTCCGCTGTCGGTCGGCAGGCGCCGGGTCAGGTCGCCACCGCCTTCGGCGATATGGGTCAGGTTGTCGGTAATCAGGTTCAGTGGTTTGAGAACGATGCGTCGAACCAGCAGCGCTAACGTGAACAACGCCGCCACCAACAGGGCTACGACCATGATTACGCCCAGGGACACCTGATTGCTCAGTACCTGCGCCATCTGCTCCGAAGAGAACACCACGTTGTAGCGGCCGATCACATCGCCATCGCGGATCACTTCCACCGCATCGCGCCGGTGTTGATTGCCGGGCGCGGCCTGGTCACTGACCTGGGCATCGGCCATGGCTTTGCCCCGGTGGTCGGTGATTTCCAGTTGGTCGATGAGTGCGGTATTGACCAGGGATTCGGCGATGGCCTCAAGCTGCTGGAAGTCATAGGCGAACAGGGGCTCGAGCAGCGACGAGTTGATCAGTTCAAGGTTGCGGTCAACTTCCTGTTCGAAGTTGCTCTGCTGCTGTCGTGCCAGATAGGTGTAACTGGCGGCCAGAATAATGGCGGCCACGGTGAGCATCAGCGCCGCCATGGCGGCCATGAGTTTGAAAGAGAGTGAGCGAAGCATAGGAGGCCCTGCTGCAATGGTTACTTATAGTAGTTTTCACCATTTATAGCACAGGTCGGAAAAATTTACACGCCGGAGTGGCGTCAAATATCTCTGTTTAGAGCTCCTGCTCTTCCTCCGCCTCCCGGGCGCGGTCCCGCCGGTACACCA
>NZ_DGMV01000054.1:48860-50013 GCF_002388575.1 Marinimicrobium sp. UBA4509 | reverse complement strand
GGTCCCGCCGGTACACCATGCGGCCAAAGAATACGCCCACCTCGAACAGCAGCCACATGGGCAGGGCCAGCAGCGTCTGGGAGATCACATCCGGTGGGGTCAGAACCATGCCCATGACAAAGCAGCCGACCACGACGTAGGGGCGTTTCTTGGCGATCCCGTCCGGGGTGATAATGCCGGCGTGAATCATCAGGATGGTGGCAATGGGAATCTCGAACGCCACCCCGAAGGCGAAAAACAGCTTGAGGACGAAGTCCAGGTACTTGGCCATGTCGGTCATCACCGCCACGCCTTCCGGCCCCACGCTGGTAAAAAACCCGAATATCAGCGGGAACACCACGAAATAGGCGAACGCCATACCGCCGTAGAACAGCACCACACTGGAGGCCAGCAACGGCAGAGCCAGCCGCTTTTCATGGGTGTACAGACCGGGGGCGATAAAGGCCCAGATCTGGTGCAGAATAAACGGCGCGGCCAGCAGCACCGCCACAAACAGGGTGAGCTTGAATGGTGTCAGGAAGGGGGAGGCCACGTCGGTGGCGATCATCCCCGCCGATTCGGGCAGGAATTTCTGCAGCGGGGCCGCCGTCAGGGTGTAAATATCGTTGGCAAAGTAGAACAGGCCCAGAAAGATCACCAGCACGATAATGATGATCCGCAGCAGGCGATTGCGCAGTTCGATCAGGTGCTGAACCAGGGGCAGTTCTTTGTCGTTCGGGGTTACGGTCATGCTCGGGCTCAGGAAGAGGGCGTCTGTGAATCGCGGGGTGCCTTGGCCGGCTCGGATGAGGCATCGGTGGGCTCGGAATCAGTGCCCTTGCCGTCCGCCTCGCGGGTGTCCGTATCGGCCCCGGAGCGGCTGGACGAGTCGCTGCTCTTTGGCTCCGTGTTCTCGTCTGGCTCAGTGTGCGCGTGATCGGGCCGCTCGGGCTCGTCTTCGTCCTTGTATTTTTTCAGCGGTGTCTGGAAGGAGCCTTCCTCCACCGCCTCCTGCACCTGGCGGCGGGTAGCTTCCAGGCTGCGCATCACCTCTTCATTGTGCAACTGGCGGCGAATATCGTCGGCGCCGAGCTGTTTCTCCAGCTCGCTGCGGGTTTCCCGCAGGCTGCGCTTGAGCCGGCCGATCCACAGGCCCACGGCGCGCGCCGCTTCA
>NZ_DGMV01000054.1:40226-48769 GCF_002388575.1 Marinimicrobium sp. UBA4509 | reverse complement strand
GCCCACGGCGCGCGCCGCTTCAGGCAGGCGCTCCGGGCCAATGACCACCAGGCCCACAATCGCGATGATCAGCAGCTCAAAGAAACCGATATCGAACACTCAAACACCTTTCAAATAAGGCAGACACTGGATTGGCGCCCTCCCGCCCGGGAGTTGCGCCGCTGGCTCAGTCAGGGCATGCCCGAGGGCGTTGCCGGGGATCACGAGCGGTTCTTGTCTTCCGCTGCGGATTTTTCCTGCTGGGTCTGAGCGCTGTTCGGGTCGGTTTTGTCTTCGACGTTGCGCTTGGCGCTGTCGTCGTCTTGTTCGCTGTCTTTCTCGGCGTCGTCATCGCTGACCGACTTCTTGAAGCCCTTGATGGCTTTACCCAGGTCGCTGCCAATACTGCCCAGACGCTTGGTGCCGAACAAGAGAACCACAATGGCCAGAATGATCAGCAACTGCCAAATGCCAATTCCACCAAATCCCATAACCTTACCCTCTACTTATGTTTGGTTGTTGCGCGCCGCTTTTTCGGCGTGGCCGGATAAATCAAAGCGCCGCGCCAGCTCGTTGAGCACCGCGTCGGCATTTTCGCCTAAATGCGACAGCATGACCAGACTGTGGAACCACAAGTCGGCGGTTTCCATGATCAGGTGCTGGTTGTCGCCATTGCGTTCGGCATCCTTGGCCGCGAGCAGGGTTTCGGTGCACTCCTCGCCCACTTTCTCCAGAATCTTGTTCAGCCCCTTGGCGTGCAGGCTGGCGACGTAGGATGACTCGGGGTCCGCGTTCTGTTTGCGGGCCTCCAGAACGCGGGTCAATTCGGTCAGAACCTGCTCGGTGTTCGGTGTGCTCATGCTCAGTAAATCTCGTTGGGGTCTTTCAGAACCGGCTCCACGGTCTGCCACTGGCCGTCTTTCAGGGTCCGGTAAAAACAGGACTCCCGGCCGGTGTGGCAGGCGATACCGCCCAGTTGTTTCACTTTGAGCACAATGGCATCGGCATCACAGTCCAGCTCAATGCTTTTCAGCTCCTGCACATGGCCGGAGGATTCGCCTTTGCGCCACAGTTTACCCCGGGAGCGGGACCAGTATACGGCGCGGTTTTCCCGGGCGCTCAGGGCGAGGGATTCGCGGTTCATCCAGGCCATCATCAGAATGCGGCCGCTGTCGGCGTCCTGGGCGATGGCGGGAACCAGCCCATCGTCGTTCCATTTTACCTGATCGAGCCAGGCGCTCTGAGTATTGTCGGGGGTATCCGGAGTGCTCATGGTGATCTGACGCTTCGCAAGCGGTTAGTCGGAGCGAGAGTGTAGCAGCCCCGGGCCTGCGGCGTCACGATTCACCGCCGGCTTTTTGGCTCGCGCCGCCATTGGGGTGGGACGCGCCTTCCTTGGCGCTGAGTCAGTTGGCCGCTGAAGGCTCTTTTGACGCTGAAGGCTCAGTCCGTCGTGCGGGTCCAGTGGCCGTCGTGATAGGCCTGCACCGCTCCGGTTTCATCGTCGAGGCTGAACAGGTATAGCCAGCCATTGCCAGTCAGCGCCTGCAGGACCGGATGCTTGGCGATGATGGCGTCAATCGCCCTGGTCGGTGCGGCCAGGTAGGCGCTCAGACGCAAGGGCTCGTGCCGCCACTGCTCGCCATCGTGCAACGATTGCAGGGGCAGGCCAATGCGCAGGTCGCCGCCGTTGCCTTCAAACACGCCGATGTGGCCGCCGACCACGTTGTGCAACACTTTGTTGCCGCTGCCGAACTTCCGATTATCCAGCGTGGAGCCGTTGTATTGCATGTTGATCCAGTGGGCCACCACCAGGGGGGCGGTCATGATCAGCTCCAGGCGGCTGAACTCCGGGTCGGTACGCCAGTTGTAATCGTGCAGAAAGCTCCGCCCCTGCAGATCGATCGGGGCGGTCACCGAGCGCGGCGCGGCGATAAACGCGGCGTTGTTGGCCAGGCCCCATTCCGGGCGGGTCTGGGACCAGTCGCTATTGCGCTGTGTCAGTTGTTGATCCAGGTCGGCCTGATCGGGGCTCAACCCCAGGGCGGCCGCGCGTTCGCGCTGCGCTCCGGCGCTGGCCCGGCGCAACCACTCGGCGGTCTCGGCGCTCAGCCAATCCTCGCCCTCGAGCAGCTCGATCCGGTCGGTCACCGTGTGGTGCAGGGCCGGTACGAAGCGGCAATCGTCGGGCAGGGTGATGCCCGCCTCCGCCAGGGGCGAGCGCAGTGCCGGATCGTTGAGCAAGCGGGCCAGGGCGCGTACCGAGACTTCCCCCGATTGACCGCCGCAGGCGCCGCACTCCAGGCCCGCGGCGTGCGGGTTGTTCTGGGTGTGGCTGCCGTGGCCCACCAGCAGCACCCGTGAGGCGAAACGCTCGGTCAGCCCCATAGCGGTCAGTACGTTGCGCAACAGGGTGACCTGGTCGGCCTGGGTCAAGGGCTTTCCGGAGTCACGCCAGTGCCAACGCAGTGAACTCAGTTCAAGGCGTTTGGGCGCTTTGCCCGGCAACAGCGAGCGGCCCAACAGTTTGCCAGCGTACAGCAGGCCGCCGGCCTCCACGGCGGTGAAGGTGGCTGCGGCGGTTTGCGACCACTCCTGAAAGCGAGCGCTCCAGTTGAGCTGTCGTGCCTGGGCGTTGGCCTGCTCGGGGGTGCCCAGGCGCACTTCCACCTGAGGTGCCAGCAGTCCAGGCAGGTGCGGTTGGGCCAGCGCCGAGCCGGGGGTGACGACGCTCAGGGGCAAGCCAAAGAAACCGGCGAAGCCCAGTGTCTGGATGTCCGGGTTCTGCTGCTCCAGGGCGCGACGCAGAGGCTCCGAGCGCACATCGATGCAGAAAACGGCCTGCAGCGAGGGCGTGTCCGCCACCGTGTGGGGCGCGCGCACCGCCTGGGTCAGTGACCGGTTGAGTGGCTGTTGATAGGCCAGCTCGGCCGCCCGCTGCCACACCCACAGGGGCCGCTGGGCCTGACGGTGACGCTCGAACAGTTCGGGCAGGCTGTCCAGTTCGCGCCGCCAGAGCCAACTCAGGTTCTGCGCCTGCTCCGGGTGGCGACGGTGCAGGTAGCGCCACAGGACCAGTTCCCAGGCCAGGCGAATGGCCAGCAGGCTGCGCATCTCCGTGGCCGGCGCACTGTCGTTCTCACCCAGCTCGCGCTGCCAATCCCGATAGGCCACCCAGGCGGCCCAGCCGTTGATGTCCAGCAGCAGCGCCTGGGCGTAGTCGCCAAGCTGCGTGGCGTTGACGCCGAGTTCGGCGGCCGCCGCCTGGAACAGCCCTTCATCGGTCGCAGGCAGCGTGTCGAAAAACCGTCCCAGGCCCGGCTCCGCCATCAGAATGGCAATACCCCGGTCCACGCGGGTAATGCGCAGCCACTGCTGGTAGAGCGTGGGATTGGACGAGCGCTCGCCCTGCGGGTTCAGCCGCTCGGTGTTGAACGGGCCGTCCTCCTGGTAATGGGCGGCACAGAACTGGCTGATCTGATGGATGATCTCGTCCCGCCAGGCCATCTTGTGCTGCCGGTCCCGGGCGGCGTCCACCAGGTCACTGATGTTGTGCCAGTGGGGCAGTTCACTCAGTGTTTTCACCACTTTCAGCAGGTTCTGGTAGTTGCCGGGATAGTCCAGCTCGGCCGCCGCCCGGGTCAGGTGCTCCGCCTGGATGTCACCATTCTGCCAGCGCTGCAGATAATGGCTGGGGGGCATCAGGGAGTGGATATAGGCCAGCGATGACAGGCGCGCGGCCACCTCGTCGATGGGCTGCTCGCGCATGGCCCACAGCGGGTTGACGGCAATCATGCGGTCCAGCGGCCAGTTGGGGGCGATGCTGGAACAAGCGCGATCCAGAGCCTGCTCTTGCGCCGTGGTCAGCAGTCGGGCTTGCTCGGTGGTGTCGGGCTCCCGGGTCAGTGGGGCGGACGTCTTCTCGAACGCGGTCATAGCAAACCCTCCTCAGAGATGGGGTGTAACTGCTTGGGGCGCGCCCGGGTCGGGAGCCGGTGCGGCCAGAGTTTGAGCGTGGTTTTGGTGACCCATTCATCCAGATAGAAACCGGCGTAAAGCGCTACCGCCAGCCGCTGGACTGCGGGCCGGTGGGCACCGTGGCGCAGCAGCGCATAGGCCATGGACAGCGCGGCGAACAGGGTGCTCATCCACAGGTCCGCCCACAGTGGGGTGGCCCGAGGGTAGTCGGGGAAAAACAGGCCAAACAGGGTTTTCAGACCGAAGTAGACGGCGGCCAGCACGACCGCCAGGGCAGCGAAGCGCAGCAGTGAGCCAGCGCTGAGCCGGCTGTCGCGCTCGGCCATCAGGGTGGTCAGTGCCAGGGCGAGCAGCACCCAGGGGCTGAAGGTCTCCGGCCAGGCCAGGCCGAGGCCATAGTGACCCGCAGACAGCAGCCCGGCCACCAGCAGAACACTGCACAGCCCGGCGCCAAGCCACTGGCCGATCGGAGGCGTACGGGCCGGGGCCAGCCGCCGCTGCCGGTCCTGAACGACGGCCTCTCCAGAGCTGAGGAAGGCGTAGGCCTTGTAACAGGAGTGGGCCAGTAGGTGCAGCAGCGCCAGTTCCACCAGGCCCAGGGCGATTTCCACCAGCATCAGGCCCATCTGGGCGCTGGTGGACCAGGCCAGGCGGACCTTGATGCTGATGCGGGTCATCATCACCAGGGCGGCCAAAACACTGCTCAGGCCCGCCACGACCAGCAGCAGGGCCTGTGCCGGAGCGGACTGCAGCACCAGCGGGGCAAACATCAACAGCAGGTAACCACCCAGATTGATGACCCCGCCGTGCAGGGTGGCGGACACCGGGGTGGGGGCTTCCACCACCTGAATCAGCCAGCCGTGCAGCGGCAACTGGGCGCATTTGATCAACGCGGCCATCGCCAGCAGGCCGGCTGCCAAGTGCTCGGTCAGGGTCAGGGATGCCGGCTCGGCATAGGCGGCGACGATGGTGCTGATGTGCCCGGTACCGTGGTGCAGGTACAGCAGCGCAAAGGCACTCAGGGCGCACAGCTCGGCAGCCCGGGCAAACAGGAACTTCTTGTGGGCCGCCAGCGCGGCGCGCGGGCGCTCGGGGTAGAACATCAGCAATTGGTGCATGGCCAGGCTGATGCCCAGCCAGGCCGCCAGAAACAGGAGTAAGTGGTCACTAAGCACCGCGACACTGACGGCGGCGAACACCGCCTGCACCAGAGCGGCGAAGCGGGTCTGGCGAGGCTCCCCCTGAAGATATTGGGCGCTGTAACGGACCACCACAAAGCCGATGAAGCTCACCAGCGTCAGCATCACCAGGTTGAGTGGGGCGGACTGCCAGAATCCGGCCTCAGCGCCCGGAACCAGCGCCCAGGCCAACAGACCGATGGCCAGTAGCAGCGCGCTGGATGTGGAAACTTTGGCGAGGCGCCAGGCCGGGTCGGGGCTTGCCTGGCGGGCACTGAATGCCGCTCCCAGGGCCAGCAGTAGGGGAACGGCGCTCAGTAGCAGGGTGGGGAGGGCTTCACTCCAGTTCATGCATCGACTCCACAGTCATCATCTTTGAGTCCGTAAACGGTTGAGGCGGAGTATCCCTTTGGTGGTAATTTAAGTAAAATAGATATAAATGTATCAAGCGTTCTATAAAAGCGAACGGTTAAGGGGCGCTCCACGCATGAGCCGGTTGAACTACCATCATCTGTACTACTTCTGGCGAGTGGCCAGTGAGGGCAAACTGACACGGGTAGCCGAGCAGCAGCACGTTTCCCAGAGCGCCCTGTCGGCCCAGATCCGCCAGTTGGAAGAGCGCATGGGAAAGCCCCTGTTCGAGCGGCGCAACCGTAAGTTGGTGCTCACTGAGGCCGGGCGTCAGGTGTTCAATTACGCCGAGGTGATTTTCACCAAAGGTGAGGAGCTGGAGTCCCTGATCAGCCGGGGCATCGAGCCGGAGCAGCAGACGATTCGCATTGGCATGCTCTCGACCATGTCCCGTAATTTCATTGAGTCCTTCATCGAGCCCTTGCTGGCTCGCAATGAGCGCGATGTGAGTTTCAGTCTGCACGCCATGGGGATGACCAATCTGCTCAACGGCCTGGCCCGACACGAGCTGGATGTGGTGCTGACCAACACCCAGATACAGCCCTCCGGGGCACCGGCGGTGGCCTGGCAGAGCCAGCTTTTGGCGCGCCAGCCGTTGTCTATCATCGGTCCGGTTGAACTGGACCCGGAGGCTTCGTTTCCTCAGGGGTATCAAGGGTTGCGCTGGGTGCTGCCTGGGGCTAACCAAGAAATTCGCCGGGGGTTCGACGCCCTGTGTAGCCTGCATCAGTACCAGCCGGACATTCTCGCCGAAGTGGATGATATGGCCATGCTGCGCCTGTTAGCGCGGGATAGCGGGGCCGTTACCGTACTGCCCGAGGTAGTGGTGAAAGACGAGCTGCAGCAGGGCCGCCTGCGCCGCTACGAGCGCCTCCCCAATCTGTTCGAGAACTTCTTCGCCATCACCCTGCCCCGGGAGTTTATGCCCAGCCTGGTGTCCGAACTCCTGTCCCGGTCGCTGAAAGACCTGGCTTAGCCTGGGCTTGGGCGCAGTGGTATCCTGTGCGTCCGCCCCACGAAAGGATGACGCTGCGCATGCGCTGGTTGTACACACTGCTGCTCTATCTGCTCACGCCCCTGTTGCTGCTGCGGCTGCGCCTGCTCGCCCGGCGCAACCCGGCCTGGGGGCAGCGCTGGGGGGAGCGGTTTGGCCGGGTCCCGCCTCAGGAGACCGGCCGTACCCTGGTGTGGCTGCACACCGCCTCGGTGGGTGAAGTGTTGGCGGCCGCGCCGGTGGCCCGAGCGCTGCTGCAGGAGCCCGGTCTGCAACTGCTGATGACCACCACCACGCCCACCGGTGCCGACCGGGTCGCGGCCCTGTTTGGCGATCAGGTTCAACACGTTTATGCGCCCTTTGATCTGCCGGGCAGCGTGCGCCGGTTTCTGGACCGGGTGCAGCCCCGTCTGTATCTGATGATGGAAACCGAACTTTGGCCCAACACTCTGGCCGCCTGTCGGGCACGGGAAATTCCCGGTGTACTGATCAACGGTCGGCTCTCGGAAAAGTCCGCCCGGGGCTATCAGCGCTTTGCGGGCCTGACCCGACCCATGCTTCAGGGCCTGACCGAGGCCGGTATCCAGAACCGGGCGGACGCCGAGCGCTTTCAGGACCTGGGGCTGCGCCCGGATGCCACCCACATCACCGGCAGTATCAAATTTGACCTGACCCTGGATGACAGCGTCCGGGAACGCGCAGCGGCGCTGCGAACCCAGTGGCAAGGCAACCCGGCGCGTCCCATCTGGATCGCCGCCAGCACTCACGACGGCGAGGACGGCCCCCTACTGGAGGCGTTTGCCCAAGTGCGCGCGCAAACCACCAGCAACCCACTGCTGGTGTTGGTGCCCCGTCACCCCGAGCGCTTTGACTCGGTGGCCGAATTGAGCAACGAGCGCGGTTTCGTCACCGCCCGGCGCATTACCGGAGAGGCCCCGGGAGCGGATGTTCAGGTACTGGTGGGCGATGTCATGGGCGAACTGCTGACCCTGTATGGCGCCAGCGACATCGCCTTTGTGGGCGGCTCACTGATCGACAACGGCGGCCACAACCTGATCGAACCCGCTGCCTGGGGCCTGCCGATTCTGAGTGGCCCCAGCCTGTACAACTTTGCGGAAGTGTCGGACCTGCTGAAAGAAGCGGGCGCCTTACAGGTCGTTGAAAACGCGAAGGATCTGGCGGGGCAGGTGATCAGCCTGATCGAAACCGAGGAGCTGCGCACGGTGCGGGGCCAGGCGGCCAGAGAGGTGGCGGAAGCCAACCGCGGGGCTTTGGAGAAAACCTTGGCGTTGATTCGGCGGTATTTGTAGGGGGGCTAATCCTCCCCCCAACGCGGCATCAAATCCTGTTCAATTCCCAACTGATCCAACACCCGCGCCACAATAAAATCCACCAACTCCTCAATCCGGGTCGGCTGCATATAAAACCCCGGACTGGCCGGCACCACCACCGCGCCCATCCGGGTCAACTTCAACATATTCTCCAGATGCACCTCGGAATAAGGCGCCTCCCGGGGCACCAGAATCAACTGCCGCCGCTCCTTCAGCGCCACATCCGCCGCCCGCTCAACCAGATTATTACTGGCCCCGTGGGCGATGGCCGACAACGACCCACCACTGGCCGGACAAATCACCATCGAACTGGGCGAACTCGACCCCGACGCCACCGGCGAAAACCAGTCCTCCCGGGAAAACAACTGCAACTGTTCATCCTCAGCGCCAAACATCTGACTGAGCAGCAACTGCTGCTCCTCCAGATCGCTCGGCAACTCGACATTGGTCTCCGTGCGAATCACCACCTCCGCCGCACTCGACAACAGCAGATACACACGACAATCCGCCGCCAGCAGACACTGCAACAGCCGCAAACCATATTGCGCCCCGGAAGCGCCGGTCATGGCCAGGGTGACGGTACGTTGGTAGTCCATAGTGGGTCCTCGTCAATTAGTGGTTGTGGCAATGTGGTATCCGTAGGTCGGATTAGCGCGCAGCGCGTAATCCGAC
>NZ_DGMV01000054.1:36966-40026 GCF_002388575.1 Marinimicrobium sp. UBA4509 | reverse complement strand
CTGCGCGCTAATCCGACCTACGCGACGGGAGGTGCGCTCCCTCGACCGGACTTTCCGCTACAAATTACAACGCATGCCGATTCAACTGATTCACCAACTTCTGATGAATCCCATCAAACCCGCCATTACTCATAATCACAATATGACTGCCGCTCTCCGCCAACGACAGCGCCCCGTGAATCAACTCATCGATAGTGTGCTCCAACTGCGCGGGCACCGAACTGTGATTCACCAGCTCATCGAGATCCCAATCACTATGGCTGGGCTGATACCACAATACCGCATCGGCATCACTGAAACAGTTTTTCAGCGCCTCCCGGTGCACACCCAGGCGCATGGTATTCGAGCGCGGCTCAATCAGCGCGATGATCTTCTCATCCCCCACCTTGGCCCGCAGCCCGGCCAGAGTGGTCTTGATCGCCGTCGGGTGATGGGCAAAATCGTCGTACACCCGAATACCGTGCACGTCCGCCAGGCACTCCATCCGGCGCTTGACTCCCTTGAACGCCGCCAGCGCCTGAGCGCCGATTTCAGGCGTTACTCCCACATGCCGGGCCGCGATCAGCGCCGCCAGGCCATTCATCACATTGTGCTCGCCGGTATGTTCCCAGTTCACCGTCGCAATGGCGGCGCCCTCGTGCCATACCTCAAACGCGCTGCCGTCGGCGGCGGTCAGTTTCACCTGCCAGTCACCTTCGGCGCCCAGGGTTTCCCGGGGCGTCCAGCAGCCCTGATCTAACGTCTGTTCAATGGCCTCGACCCCGGCGGGACTGACAATCAGCCCCGTGCCCGGCACCGTGCGCACCAAGTGATGAAACTGGCGTTGAATCGCCGCCAGGTCCGGGAAAATGTCGGCGTGGTCGTACTCCAGGTTATTGATGACCAGCGTGCGGGGGCGGTAGTGAACGAACTTGGAACGCTTGTCGAAAAAGGCGCTGTCGTACTCGTCCGCTTCCACCACAAAAAACGGCGTCTCGCCCAAGCGCGCGGACTGGGGGAAATTCTGGGTCACCCCGCCAATCAGAAAACCCGGCGCCATATGGGCGTATTCCAGAATCCAGGCCAGCATACTGGCGGTGGTGGTTTTGCCGTGGGTGCCCGAGACCGCCAGCACCCACTTGCCCGGCAGCACTTGTTCGCGAAGCCATTCCGGGCCGGAGGTATAGGGCAGGCCCTTATCCAGCACCGCCTCCACCTCCGGGTTGCCCCGGCTCAGGGCGTTGCCGATCACCACCAGATCCGGCGCGGGCTCAAGGTGCTCGGGGCTGTAGCCTTCCAGCAGCTTAATGCCCGCCGCTTCCAACTGGGTGCTCATGGGCGGGTAGACGTTGGCGTCACTGCCGGTGACGGTGTGCCCCAGCTCCCGCGCCAGCAGCGCCAGGCTGCCCATGAAGGTGCCGCAAATCCCGAGAATGTGAATGTGCATAAGTGCGTCGCTTGTCCGGTTCAAAAGCGACAGTTTACGCGTTCGGCCTGTCCGGGAGTAGGCTTGTTGGGCCAGCCCGCTGCGAATCTATTTCCACAGTGCATCCAGTCGTGCGTCCCGGCCGCAACGGTAGCGGTAGTATTTATAGCGCACGGGATTTTTCTGGTAGTAATTCTGGTGGTAACCCTCCGCTTTATAGAACGCCGTGGCCTCGGTGATTTCGGTGACCACCGGCTTTTCAAAGCGTTCCTCCACCTCGGCTTTGGTCGATCGGGCCAGGGCTTCCTGCTCATCGTTCAGGTAAAAGATCCCGGCCCGATAGGAGTCACCCCGGTCGCAGAACTGACCACCGGCATCCAGAGGATCAATATTGCGCCAGAAAATCTCCAGAAGCGCTTGATAGTCCACCTTGGACGGGTCGTAAACGATCTTGACGGCCTCAGTGTGCCCCGTGCCTCCGGCCACCACCTGCTCATAGCTGGGGTTGGCGACCGTGCCACCGGTATAACCGGAAATGGTTTCCTTCACGCCGTCCACCTCATCGTACGGCGGCTCCATACACCAGAAGCAACCGCCGGCAAAAATCGCCTCGGCCGTGTCGTCGGCCCAGAGGGTGGGGCTGGCAATAATCAAAAAGAGTGCAAGCAGACGCATGGTGCCTCCTGTCGAAAGATAGAATCAGTACTGTGGACAATAGATACGACGCAATTACGCCCTTGGCCCATAGTCAAGCTTAACGGCATGCGCTACCATGCAGGTTAATGTCAATAAAACCATAACAACCGTTGGAGGCTTCCATGTCCTCGCGCGTCATTGCCCTGATACTGGTATTTCTATTCAGTCCCCCTCTGCTCACGGCCTGTGGCAGCAGTTCTGGTGGTGGCTCGACGCCGCCTACCGAGAACCCAGAACCGCAGCCCGAACCAGAGCCAGAGCCTGAACCTGAACCTGAACCAGAGCCCGACCCTGACGGCGATACCCTCGATCAAGGTGAGTTGGTGATCACCTCTTCGCCCGCCACCGACTACAGCTTCTGGGAAGGCGACAACGACGGTGAGCCGGTCGGCCGCGCGGAAACCGTGGCGGCGGACCACTCCGGTTTCACCCGGGCGGTGCGCATTCACGCCGAGAATCCCCCGGGCGCGTTTTTCAATGGTCAGTTGCAGTACCCCATTCTCCGGGCCACGGCCGAAGGCGATGTGATGCTGATTCGCCTCTATATGCGTTCAGTCAGTACCACCGATGAAACCGGCGCGACCTTCGCCACCGCCTTCCTGGAAGGTCCGGGACCGGACTACACCAAATACGCCGAACGGGAAATCACCAGTACTGGAGACTGGCAGGCCTATGACATTCCGCTGGAAATGTCCGGGGCCGAGGCCGCCAACGACCTGATCCTGAAGATCGGTTTTGGTGGTGGTGACCGCCCCCAGAGCTTCGACATTGGCGGCGTGGAAGTGCTGCATTTCGGGCAGAGCCTGGCGGTGGACGACCTGCCCCGAACCGAGCTGAGTTACGGCGGCCGGGAGGCGGATGCCGACTGGCGCGATGAAGCCGCCGCCCGCATTGATGAGCACCGCAAAGGGGATTTCACCGTGCGGGTACTGGACGGTGAAGGTCAGCCGGTCGAGGGT
>NZ_DGMV01000054.1:36191-36915 GCF_002388575.1 Marinimicrobium sp. UBA4509 | reverse complement strand
TGAAGGTCAGCCGGTCGAGGGTGCCGAGGTGGCGGTCGAGATGACCCGCCATGCCTATCACTTTGGCTCGGTGACCGTCGGCCACATTCTCATGGGCGAGGGCGAAGATAACGAAATCTACCGGGAAAAGGTGCTGGAACTGTTCAATCAGAGCGGCCCGGAAAATGACCTGAAATGGGCGCCCTGGGCGGGCGAGTGGGGTGAAGACTTCAGCCAGCAGACCACCATCGATGCGCTTCAGTGGCTCAAGGATAACGACTTTTACACCCGGGGCCACGTCATGGTATGGCCGTCCAAGCGCAACCTGCCCAACCTGATTCAGGAGTACCTGCCGGAAGGTGAGCCGGAAAACGCCGATCCGGAAGCAAAGCAGATCGTCCTCGATCATATCGACGATATCGCCAGTGCCACGGCGAATGTGTTGGATGAGTGGGATGTGCTCAACGAACCCTATGACAACCACTACCTGATGGACGCCTTTGGCGACGAGGTGATGGTCGACTGGTTTGAACGGGCGCGCCTGAACCTGGCCCACCACAAGCTCTACATCAACGATTACTCCATTCTGTCCGGCGGTGGACGCGACGCCGCCCATCAGGATCACTACCAGCAGACCATCCAGTATCTGGTTGATCAGGAAGCGCCCATCGACGGCATCGGTATGCAGGGCCACTTTGGTCCCTCGCCCACCGCCATTCCCCGGGTACTGGAAATCCTGGACCGC